>JAFTZZ010000220.1 GCA_017460905.1 Acidaminococcaceae bacterium
ACTATACCGGTAAGTATTATGTGCTCCAGGATCGTCTGCTCGCTGAAAATTTCCAGGATGAAGAAGCGATTCATATGGCAACGGTAGAGGCGGAAAATCTGGCAGCTTTTCTAAAGGATAAAACAGTGACAGAAAAATAGGACAGAAACTGACTAATCAGTCAGTTTAAAAAGAAAAACAAAGAATTTAATAGAAATACGAAGAAAATGAGATTAAAATCAGTCTGAACGCATTTGCGTTTTTGCTTTTTATCCAGTATAATTATTACCATGCTGAAAACTGGGGGCAGACCCGGTATTTCAATATTTTTACGGAATGAAATTAATAATTTGATTTTAAAAGCCGTTGGCTGTAGATTTCGGGGAGGATAAGTTTTATGATACGCAATTTCCATGGAAAATGGGGAAAAAGAGTGGTTGTAGCGCTGGCCATTTCGGGCGTGCTGGCGTTTGCCGGCTGCGGTAATAAACAGGCCCAGCAGAAAACTCCTGCTGCAGTTGCTGTAAAGACCATGCAGGTGATCAAACGGGATACGCCGAATATTCATGAATTTACCGGTTTTGTGGAAGCACAGCAGGCGGCAAACCTGACTGCCAATGTTTCCGGTAAGATTACCAGCAAGAATTTTAACGGCGGCGACTGGGTAGAAGCCGGCCAGGTTCTGTTCACCATCGATCAGCGGACCTACCGGGCCAATGTGCTGAATGCCCAGGCGGGCCTGGCGGCCGCGCGGACGGAGTATAACCGGCTGAATGCGGATGCGGAACGCTATGCGAAGCTGTATGAACAAAATGCTGTGTCCAGGCAGCAGTTTGATTTGGCTATTGCCCAGCGCGAATCGGCCAAGGCCCAGGTGGCGGCGCAGGAAGCGATTTTGGAAAATGCCCAGATCAACATGGGCGATACGGAAGTAAAAGCGCCGTTTTCCGGAAAAATCAGCACCAGCGATCTGTCTGTAGGCAACTTTGTGGCTGCGGGGCAGACGGTGCTGGCGACCATGAGCAATACGAATCCTGTGCGGATCAAATTCAGTATGTCTGAAAATGAATATATCCAGCTTTCCAAAGCCCATTCCGATAACGGCGCCAAAGCGCTGGAGGATCTGAAGCTGGTATTGTCGGACGGCAGTATCTATACCGGCGCCGGCGTGGTAGATCAGGTGGACCGGGAAATCGGCAGCGGAACCGGCGCCTTAACATTAAAGGCCCGTTTCAGCAACGATGACAATATGCTGATGCCCGGTATGTTCGCCCGTCTGCAGGCCAATGCGGGTACCGTGAAGAACGCCATGCTGATCCCCCAGCGGGCTGTTAAGGAAATGTTATATAAAAAATTTGTCTTTGTTGTCGGCAGCGATAACAAGGTTGACATGAAGGAAGTTACGCTGGGCGCCCGGGTGGGCAAGCTGTGGCTTGTGGAAAGCGGGCTGAACGGCGATGAAACGCTGGTAGTCGAAGGTGTCCAGAAGGTTAATAAGGGCTCTGAAGTTAAACCGGCCGCTATGACGGAAGCCGACCTGAGCAATGAAAGCAAACAGTAAGTAGGAGGTAACGTAAGTGGCTAAGTTCTTTATCGACAGACCGATATTTGCAATAGCCCTTTCCCTGATTATCGTCTTTGCCGGCGTAATTGCAGGGTTCAGCCTGCCTATTGCACAGTATCCGAATATTACAAAACCGCAGATTGAAGTGGAAACCACATATGTCGGCGCTAATGCTTCTACCGTTGAAGAGTCCATTGCGCAGGCCATTGAACAGAAGGTAAACGGCGTAGAAAACATGCGCGATATGCGTTCAACCTCTACCAATACCGGCCGTTATGTGTTAGACGTAAACTTTAATCTGGAAAAGAATGGCGACATCGCTTCCGTAGAAGTCCAGAACCGTGTGGACCAGGCCAAGGCATCCATGCCGACCGAGGTAACGCAGTTCGGTATTACAACGGCGAAAATGTCATCACAGACGATTATGTATTTTGCGCTGACATCCCCCAACAAGACCTACGACGGCATGTTCCTGAAAGCGTACGGCGCTTCGAACGTAGTCGACCCGGTCAAGCGTGTTAAAGGCGTTTCGTCCGTCAGCGAGTACGGCCCGGAATATTCCATGCGCGTGGAGCTGAAGCCTGACCTGATGGCGCAGCTGGGGCTGACGGCCTCGGATGTAGCTTCTGCTATCCAGGCCCAGAATATCCAGGCGCCTGTAGGTTCCATCGGTTCCAAGCCCACGACGGACGATTTGGAATTCAAATATTCTGCCAGCGCCCAGGGCCGTCTGAAAACACCGGAAGAGTTTGGCAACATTATCGTCCGTGCGCAGAACGGACAGATTTTGAAATTAAAAGATATCGCCGATATTTATGAAGGCGAACGTATGGATACGCCGTCTTCCCTGTTCCTGGATAAAGGCGTAGGCGGCGAATCGGTTATCTATCCTGTTTCCCTGACTACAGATGCTAACGCAATTGATGCGGTAACTGAAATCCGAAAGGTGCTGGAAGACGCGGAAACCCGTTTCCCGCCGGACATGAAGCTGGTCATTGCTTCGGATAAGACGCAGTTCGTACGGGAATCCTTGGAAAAGGTTGCGCATACGTTCTTTGAAGCGTTAGTTCTTGTACTGATTGTTGTATATATCTTTTTGGGAAATTTCCGGGCTACCATGGTTCCCATGCTGGCGGTTCCGGTTTCCCTGATTGGGACGTTCGGCGCTTTCGTGTTACTGGGCTTTTCCATTAATACCCTGTCCATGTTCGCCATGATCCTGGCCATCGGTCTGGTGGTCGACGACGCTATTGTCGTCGTAGAAGCGGTTGAACACCATATTCAGGAAACGGGGCTTTCGCCGAAAGAGGCGACTTACCGTGCCATGAAAGAGGTTTCCGGCCCGGTTGTGGCTATTGCCTGTGTGCTGGCGGCCGTATTTGTGCCGATTTCCTTCATGAGCGGTTCTACCGGCCAGCTCTACAAACAGTTCGCCCTGACCATTTCCGTTTCCATGATGCTGTCGGCTGTAGTTGCCCTGTCCCTGACACCGGCCCTCTGTGCCAAGCTGTTGAAGCCGCAGGCCAGCGTCACCAGTGCGGAAGCGAATAAAGGCATAATGGGGAGGATTATCTACCGTTTTAATGTCTGGTATGAAAATACACTGGCCAAATACACGACACAGGTGGGGAAATGCATCCGCTATTCCAAGCTGATGATGTGCGGCCTGCTGGTCATCTGTATCCTGACAGGTTTTCTGTTCAAGATTACGCCGACCGGTTACGTACCGGATGAAGACCAGGGCATGTTCCTGGTATCTTATAACCTGCCGGAAGGCGCGTCTTCCAACCGCGGCATGAAACAGATGGAGGATTTCTCCCGCAAACTGGCAGAACTGCCGGGGGTAAAATATGTCATGCCGGTTAACGGCTTCGACGTATTGAGCATGGCGCCCAAATCCAGCGCCGGCATTATCCCTGTTATGATGGAAGAGTATGACAAACGTTCTACCAGTACCTTTGAACTGATCCAACGCACCTATGCCATGGCGGCCGAAACGCCGGAAATGAATATCATGGCCTTTAACGAACCGGCTCTGCCCGGCCTGTCCAGCACGGGTTCCCTGAGTATGTATATCATGAACCTGGGCGGCGACTCCATAGACCAGATGAATGACTATGCCCGTCAGTTCGTCATGAAAGCCAACCAACGACCGGAAATCGGAGTTGCGTATACGACATTTAATACGGATACGCCCGGTTATAAATTCAATGTGAACCGCGAAAAGGCGGAATCCCTGAATGTTCCTGTAGCCAGCGTGTTTACGACGCTGCAGGCATTCCTGGGCGGCAGCGAGGTTAATGACTTTAACAATTTCGGCCGTACCTGGAAAGTGGTCATGCAGGCGCAGCCGCAATACCGTGACGATGTAAAGAACATGCGGTTCTTCTTTGTCCGCAGCACAAACGGTGAAATGGTTCCGCTGGATTCCCTGGTTTCCGTTGAGCCGGAAATGACGGTTCCTTCCATTACCCGCTTTAACGGCGCCAGCGCTTTCAAAATTGCGGGTTCCCCGGCTGACGGGTATTCTACCGGCCAGGCTATGGCAGCGCTGGAAGAGGTAGCTCATGAAGTGTTGCCTACCACTTATACCTATGAATGGACGGACCAGAGCCGTGACGAACGGGAGGCCGGCAACCAGGCCTACGGTCTGTATGCTATTTCTCTGGTTTTCGTATTCCTGGTTCTGTGCGCGCTGTATGAAAGCTGGACGATTCCTATCGCGGTTTTGCTCTCTGTTCCACCTGCGGTCATGGGCTGTCTGGGTTCCCAGTATCTGCGCGGGCAGCAGAATGATATTTATATGCAGGTTGCCATGATCATGCTGATTGGCCTGGCGGCGAAGAACGCTATCCTGATCGTCGAATACGCCAAGATGAACCTGGAAAATGGACAGGACGTAGTGACTGCTGCCGTCAATGCAGCCCATCTCCGTCTGCGTCCGATCCTGATGACATCCTTTGCGTTCATTTTAGGCTGTCTGCCGCTGGCCATTGCTACCGGCCCCGGCGCAGGGTCTCGTGTGTCCATGGGTAATGCGGTAGTAGGCGGCATGACCTTCAATACCTTTGTGGGAATTTTCCTGATTCCGGTTCTGTTTGTCGTGGTGGAACGTTTCTTCAGCCGCGGCAAGCATAAGGAAAATGTACAGGTATAAGACGCTTGTGAAAAATCCGTAAATAATAACGTCTGGCAGGTGTGAACCACTTGCCAGACGTATTTCTTTTTTATAAAATAAGGTTGTATTTATGAAATGATAACGAAGGTGCTTGCATGAAAAAAATGGATGACAGCGTCCGCTTTCTGAAAAATGTCTGGGCGCTCACAAAATCGTACTGGCAGAGTGAAGAAAAAAAGAAAGCTTACCTGCTGCTGCTGGCTATCATCGCCTTAACATTGGGCGTGGTGTTTATGCTGGTGCAGCTCAATCAGTGGTACAATATTTTTTACAGCGCGCTGCAGAATTATGAAAAAGATAAAATCTTTTCGGAGTTATTTCATTTCTGCTGGCTTGCCTTTATTTATATCATCCTGGCCGTTTATGCTTTTTACCTGCAGCAGATCCTGATTATCAACTGGCGCCGCTGGCTGACCAATGAATATATTGATGAGTGGCTGAACCACAAGACCTATTACCGTTTGCAGATGTTCGGTACGGCCACAGACAATCCGGACCAGCGTATCAGTGAGGATGTCCGTATGTTTGTAGAGTACACGCTGCGGTTCGGTATTGGCATTTTAAAAGCGTTTACCACCTTTGTTTCCTTTGTAGTGATCCTGTACAACCTATCCGGTCCGCTGGAATTCAGTGTTGCCGGTATCAATGTCCACATTCCGGGATATCTGGTCTGGACCGCGCTGCTGTATTCCGCCCTGGGTACCTGGCTGACCTATAAGGTTGGCAACAAGCTGGTGGGCCTGAACTTTGTGCAGCAGAAGTACGAAGCGGATTTCCGTTTTGCCATGATGCGCATGCGTGAAAATGCGGAAAGCGTTGCTTTTTACAGCGGTGAAGGGCACGAAGGCGGCGTATTTAAGAAACGTTTTTCCCTGTTACTGAATAACTTTTGGAATATCATTAAAAAGCAGAAGCAGCTTACCTGGCTGAACAGCTGGTATTCCCAGATAGCGATTATTTTCCCGCTGGTGGTGGCTATGCCCCGTTATTTGGCCAAGGAGATTACGTTAGGCGGACTGATGCAGATATCCAGTGCTTTCGGACGCGTACAGGACAGCTTGTCCTATTTTGTGGACATGTATTCCTCTATTGCAGAATGGCAGGCTGTAGTAGAACGTCTCACCGGGTTTGGGCTGCATATGCGGCAGGTTAAGCAGGAAAATGCGCAAAAGGATCTGCTGCGCAAAGAAAGCGCTTCCGAAATCATTGCCCGGGCAATAGATGTAGAACTGCCGGACGGTTCCCCTGTCTTAAAGCAGGCGTCCTTTATATTGGAGCCGGGAACCAATGTGCTGATCAAAGGCGTTTCCGGCAGCGGGAAAAGTACGTTGCTGCGTGCGCTGGCCGGAATCTGGCCCTATGCCAAAGGTACGCTGGAAATACCGGCAGAAGATCATCTGATGTTTATTCCCCAGCGTCCGTATCTGCCTTTGGGTACGTTAAAGGAATCGCTGCTGTATCCCGGTACGGAAACCCGGACGGATGAAGAACTGAAAAAACTGATGGAAGCCTGCAGCATCGGTTATCTGTATGAAAAACTGTACATGGAAGCAGACTGGAGCCATGTGCTTTCTGTCGGCGAGCAGCAGCGCCTGGCTTTTGTCCGTGCCCTGATCTATAAGCCGCTTTGGCTGTTTCTGGATGAAGCGTCTTCTGCACTGGATGAAGAAACGGAAGCAAAGGTGTATACGCTGTTGCTAGAAGATGCGAAGCAGACTACCCTTGTCAGTGTAGGGCATCGGAGCACGCTGAACAAATATCATCAGAATGTGCTGTACCTGGATAAAGAAAATCATTCTTTATACTGGAAAGAATCCGGTGATGTGTGATAAAATATACATGTTAATTGTGAAAAAATGAAAACGCTAAAAAATAGCCATAACCGTTGAAATCGGTATAGCTTATTTTAATAAATAATAGGTGCAGAGAGGTGTAATCATGGCAACAGAAGATTTACGGGATCAGATGAAAACCGGCGACCAGCCCAGAGTAAAAGCCGAAAAATTTGACGCGTTCATGAAGGAACGTGAAGTCAGCGGATTCCATAAGGAAGAATATGACGACCAGTTCCGTACGGTGGTGTATTTCAGCGGTCTGCAGAC
>JAFTZZ010000020.1 GCA_017460905.1 Acidaminococcaceae bacterium
CATGGGAATCTTAGGGGAGCCGGTGGGAACGATCGTACTGGCGTTCCTGATTTTCGGCGAAAGCATTTCGCTGCAGCAGGGGATCGGTATGGTCTTTATCTTAGGCGGGGTATGGTTATTTTTCAGTAAACGTAAATGATAGAAACTGATTTGCTCCGCCGGCCAGTGTCGGCGGAATGGATTAAAATATAATGTATAATGATTTTGCATATGGTTATTTTGTAACGGGAGGAAACTAACATGGCAAAAACAGTTGTTGCGACAAAAAATGCACCGGGAGCAATCGGTCCGTATTCACAGGCAATCAAAGCCAACGGTTTTGTGTTCGCATCCGGACAGCTTGGGCTGGACCCGGCGACCGGCGATTTTGCGGAGGGCGGTATCGAAGCCCAGACCCGGCAGTCTCTTACGAATGTGAAAAATGTCCTGGAAGCGGCCGGTTCCGGTCTGGATAAGGTGGTAAAGACTACGGTATTTTTAAAAGATATCAGTGATTTTGCGGCAATGAACGGTGTGTATTCCGAATTTTTCGCGGCGGAATGCCCGGCGCGTTCCGCTGTGCAGGTAGCGGCCCTGCCAAAGGACGGCATGGTTGAGATTGAAGTGATTGCGGAAGCATAAATCTTTGGATTTGCAGTAAAAGGAAAATGTCCGTAACATGATGGAAGATAAAGAAACGGAAGATATCCAGGTACAGATTGAAAATAAAATAAACGAGATAAGAGATGAAATCGGCAGCCGTATCAACCCGATTTTTATCGCGGCGAACAAGCTGTCCAGCAACGTGCGGCAGGCGCTGGATCTGGAAACGGATCCCGGTCTGCTGGAAACGCCTGCCTTTGGCGATATTATCTGCGTGCACCGGATCGGGTTTGAGCACTACGGGGTCTATGTGGGGGATAATAAAGTGATCCACTACGATATCGATCCTTCTGATCATTACAAGATCTGTGTGCATCAGGCGTCGATGGAAGAGTTCCTTAATGGCAGCCTTGTCTACAGCATCTGCGAATTTCCGAAGGTGTACGGACGGCCTACGGAGGAAATCCCGTTTTCGGAATTCCGTAAAAAGTTTGCCCACCCGGAAACGGCGCAGACCCTCTGGGACGTGCTGAAGATCAGCAATTATCATTTATACACGCCGGAAGAGACGGTTATCCGGGCCCGGGAACGGCTGGGGGAGACCCGCTATAATCTGTGGACGAATAACTGCGAGCATTTTGCCATCTGGTGCAAAACGGGAATTTCCGAGTCCCACCAGATAGAAGACATGATGAATGCCCTTGCGGAAACAAGCCGTCATATTAAGGAAGGCCTGAAGGAAGGGCTGGAAGCTGCCGCGGATTTCGCCGAAGATGTAAAAAAGCGTATGGAAGAGCGGGAAAAGGAACAGACGAAGCAGGAAACGAACGTGGTGTAATAAACAGAATTACCGGAGCAATTCCGGAGGAAAGGAAAATCCAATTAGCGTTGGCGGTTGGAAGTTGCAGAAACATGAAATTTGCGGAAGTTCAGGTTGGCGTGCCCTATCCTGAGAAAAAATTCACAGTAACGGAAGAAGCGATAAAGGCATATCTGGCAGCGGTGGAGGACAATATGCCTCTTTACGCAGAGGAGCATCTGGTGCCGCCGGCGTACGCAGCTGTTTATACCCGGTGGGAAGCACTGACCGGTGAACAGCTGGAGGACGGAACGGTTCATGCAAAGCAGGGATTCCGTTATCTGAAGCCGATCCGCTGGGGCGAAACGCTGACGCTGCGCGGTCAGGTCAAGGATAAAATGGACAAACGCGGGCTGAAGTTTGTTATTCAAAAAGTGGAAGCATTCAATGAAGCGGGCGAGCTTGCCGTAGAAAGCGAGATTACTATTATTCTGCCTGCATAAACGAAACGGGGAAAGAACGATGAAAGAAATAAATAAAGGTGATGTGTTTACACTGCCTGCCAAGCAGGTGACCCAGGGAATGATTTGTAATTACGCAGATGCGGCGGAGGATCATAATCCGCTGCATGTGGATCCGGAATTTGCCAGAACCACCCGCTATGGAGGGACCATTGCCCACGGTATGCTGAGCGTAGCGTTTATTCAGGAACTGATGGTCCGCACATTTGGCAGGGACTGGCTGGAAACCGGTGATATTGAAGTCAGCTTCATGGCGCCGGTGCGTCCGGGAGACGCCATCGCTACGGAAGCCAAAGTGATGAAAACGTCGCCGGTGGACGGAAGGGACAATGCAGTTCGCGTGCGTATGCAGGTGCTGTGCCTGAACGGTCAGCAGGAAAAGGTAATCAAAGGACAGACGGAAGTTACGGTAACGCTGGCGTAAGGATTTTATGCTGTCAGACGTAACCGTTTGAATATGGCAACAAAATTTAAGGAAACGTAATTTTAACAGCGGTGGGAGGAATCACGGACATGAGCCTAAAGTTTATCATCACGAAGCTTTTGGTACGCCTGTCCGGGAGCAAGCGGATCACCGGCCTGCCGAAAGACAAGATGCTGAAGCAGATCCGTATGCGCAACAAGCTGAACCGGTTTTTTATTCCGAAAGACGGCAGATTTGCGTATCGGGACGTGAAGGTGCGTCTGCAAAACCCGGACGGAGCGGAAACAAAAAACCGCTTCACCGCAAACGAAAACATACCGGCAGCGCCTGAGGGCGATAAAACAACTGCCGCAAATGAAACTTCGTCAGAGTTTCACTGCCTTGCAATCTGTCACAGGGAAAAAGCAAAGCGGGCTGTCCTGTGCGTTTACGGGGGAGGCCTGCTGCTGGCGCCGCCGCGGATGTTCGTCGGCTTTGCCCGGAAGATGGCAGAGAATACAGGGGCGGACGTCTGGTTTCCCTATTACCCGCTGTGCGATGAATATACGATCCGGGACAGTGTACGCATGCTCTATGAAGTGTATGATAAAATGTGCCGGGAGTACGATGATGTGCGCTGGTACGGCTATTCCTCCGGGGGCGCACTGCTGCTTCTGTTAGGCGCTTACCTGAACGAACAGAAAAGCCCGCTGCCGATGGCAGAGAAGCTGGTGCTGATCTCCCCGGGCGGTATTCCATCTACTGATAAGGAATGGCAGGAAATGCAGGCGCTGAACAGCAAGGACGTGATGCTTTCCGCGCAG
>JAFTZZ010000221.1 GCA_017460905.1 Acidaminococcaceae bacterium
AGGACTGGATGCGGTTCTGGGATAAGAATATGACCCCGGTAACATTTAAGATGAATAATACCTATTGCCCGCTGGGCCAGCGGGGCACTTTCTTCGGCACGGTACAGGAAGAAAACGGCGTGAAGTATGTTTCCGTCGACTGCTTTGAGAGTATTGAAAACTGGCCGCAGCCGCCGATTGCAGGAGCAAACTGACAGGACGGGAACGGCATACAGTTTGTTTCCCGGCCGATTATAAGCTGACAACGGACAAAAATAAAACCCGCCAGACAAAAGCCTGACGGGTTTAATCATTTCAGTCTTTTATTTCCAGTAGTCGGCCAGCAGTTCTTCCGTATGCTTGCGTACTTCTTCCGGATCCACAATCTTACGGGCTACGCCGGTCTCAATCGCCGCTTTGGCAACCGCCGCGGCAACGGCAGGACCGACCCGTTTGTCAAAGGCATTGGGCACAACATAATCTTCCCGCAGGTCCTTTTCATCGATCAGGTTGGCGATGGCATAGGCTGCCGCAATCTTCATCTGTTCGTTGATCTCCGTTGCGCGGACATCCATAGCCCCGCGGAACACGCCCGGGAATACGTTAACATTGTTAACCTGGTTGGGAGCGTCGCTGCGGCCCGTGCCGGCAACGCGGGCGCCAGCCGCTTTGGCATCAGGATACATGGCTTCCGGAACCGGGTTGGCCAGGCCGAATACGATGGAATCCGGCGCCATGGATTTGATGATATCTGCCGTAAATACGCCGGGGCCGGAAGCGCCGATCAGTACGTCTGCGCCTACTGCCAGCTCTTTTAAGGTACCGCTCTCTTTCTTTTTATTGGTAATCTTGCACAGCAGCTGCTGTACCCAATCCAGAGGACGGCCCCAGTCGCAGCCTTCATACAGGGAATCTTTGCGGCCTGCCATAATCAGGTTTTCCGCACCCATTTCCGCCAGCAGACGGCCGATGGCAGAGCCTGCCGCGCCGCAGCCGTTCATGATGATTTTGGCAGTCTTAATATCCTTCTTTACAAAACGCAGGGCGCCCAGTACCGCGCTGACCGCCGCAATGGCTGTGCCGTGCTGGTCATCGTGGAATACGGGGATGTTCATGATTTCTTTCAGTTTATCTTCGATATCATAGCATTTAGGAGAAGAGATATCCTCCAGGTTAATGGCCGCAAAGCTCGGCTCCAGCGCCTTTACGATGGCGATAAATTTATCGGGATCTTTTTCATCGATGCAGACCGGGATTGCGTCTACGCCGCCGAACCGTTTGAAGAGGACAGCCTTGCCTTCCATAACAGGATAGGCAGCGGCGGCGCCGATGTCACCCAGACCCAGTACCCGGGTGCCGTCGGTGCAGATACCGACCAGGTTGCCGCGGGCGGTGTACTCAAAAGCCATTTCCGGTTTTACCTTGATTTCCTTGCAGGGCTCCGCTACGCCCGGGGTATAGGCAACCGCCAGGTCATGCCCGTTGTTCAGGGGATACTTGAGTTTCGTCTCCAGAATGCCATGGATGTCAAGCCGCATCTGTAAAGCTTCGTCACGTAATTCCATCTTTCATTCCTCCTGTCTTTTAACTTGTTAGGACCTTGCGTCTATAACCAAAGAAAACAGCGTATGCTATTCCCTGCATTATACAATTAAATAATACTATAAATAGCGAATTTTAGCAAGGCTCCGTCCCGGTTATTTATCTCTTCCGGACGCCTGCCAACCCCCCGCGGAAACCGTTACAGCTTCAGGAGCCCCGCACCGCTTTCCGCTTCATCACATAGTTCCAGAACATGACGATAAATGTGGCCCCGATCTTTGCGGCCATGTAATGCAGGCCGAATTTTTCCACAAACAGCCACATGCACACCTGGTTGATTCCCAGCCCCACAATGCTGGAGCCGATGAACAGCGCTGCCTGCCGCCCGGTCTGCCGGCCTGCCCCGGTAAACACGAACACCACGCACAGCCAGTAATTGACGATGACCGAGACCGTAAAAGAAATCGCCGCAGAATATAAATAATGGATTCCCAGCCATTCCGTGCAGATATAAAGCAGCGCGTAATCCACCACAAAGGACGCGCCGCCCACCAACGCGAAACGGAGTATTTCAAGCAATCTGTCTTTTTGCATAGCACCACCAACGATACGGATTTTTTCTTACATTTATTATACAACATATTTTCTTATAAAAACATAACAAACTAAACCGGCAGATAAAGGATTTTGTCTTTTTTTTGTTTCGTATGATATAATATATACTATGAATAATCTTTTGTTCTGCCCTTCTTTTCTTTGGTAATTTTTGGAGGAGATTACTATGGCAACGTTCCATCAGACCACCTGTATCCCCTTGCTCCGCAGCAGCTATAACGGGCTGACAAAATCAGAGCAGAAGCTGGCGGATTTTATCCTGAAAAATCCGTCGGACGTGATGCACATGACTATGAGCGAGCTGGCAGACGCTACCTTCAGCGCGGACGCTACCGTGTTCCGCTTCTGTCAGAAGCTGGGCTTCAGCGGCTTTCAGGGGCTGAAACAGGCGCTGGCAGGGGACCTCTTTTCCCCGGCAGAATCGCTGTCCCAGGAAGTAAATGCGGATGATACGCCCCAGGAGATCACCGGCAAGGTGTTCCAGAACATGGTCGAGGCGCTGCAGGAAACACGGAAAATGCTTGATTATGCAGCGCTGGAACAGGCTATCGACATTATCTCACAGACAAAACGGATCGATGCTTACGGGTATGGCGGCAGCGGTGTAGTGGCTCAGGATATCGCCCATCGGTTCATGCGTTTCGGGCTGGATGTGCATGCCTACAGCGACCCTCACCTGCAGGTGGCGTCAGCGTCCCTGCTGAAACCGGAGGATGTGGTCATTGCTATTTCCCATACGGGCGCCAGTCTGGATTTGCTGAAGATACTGGAGATGGTGCGCAGCCGGAAGGCGAAGATCATATTGATCACCAGCTATCTGAAGTCGCCGGCCACCAAGCTGGCGGACGTGGTGCTGACCGGTGTTGCCCGGGAAACCAGCTACCGCAGTGAGGCCATGGCTTCCCGTCTGGTGCATCTGGCGATCCTGGACTGTCTTTATACCGGAGTCATGCTGCGGCGCATGGATGATTATATTGCCAATATGAAACAGGTGCGCAAGGCGATTGCCACGCAGAAATTGTAAAACAAGGGTAACGGCGCGGCATTGCCTGTGCGGCGCTGTTGCTGAAAGTACATAAAATTACAGAAC
Source organism: Acidaminococcaceae bacterium (assembly GCA_017460905.1). GTDB lineage: Bacteria > Bacillota > Negativicutes > Acidaminococcales > Acidaminococcaceae > Succiniclasticum. The sequence continues at coordinate 3,227 of JAFTZZ010000221.1, forward strand.
GGCGTTGTATCATGCATGCAGCGCCGTTTTTTACAGGGTTGCATATGGATTTGGTTACGGAAAACTGGACGCCGCTTTTGATGGCGTGGTACGACAAACATAAAAGGGAACTGCCCTGGCGCACAGGATCGCCCCGGGACCCGTACAGGGTCTGGGTTTCGGAGATTATGCTGCAGCAGACCCGGGTGGAAGCGGTCAAAACCTACTACACGGACTGGATGGAGCATTTCCCGGATATTCCCGCCTTGGCGGCTGCGGAAGAGGATGAGGTGGTACGGCAGTGGCAGGGACTGGGCTACTATTCCCGGGCCCGCAACCTGCATACGGCGGCGCGGGAGGTTATGGAACAGTATGGCGGGCGCGTGCCGGAAACGCGGGAAGAAATTACCCGGTTGAAAGGCATCGGCGATTATACGGCAGGCGCGATCCTCAGCATGGCCTACGGCAAACGGGAGACGGCAGTGGACGGCAATGTGCTGCGTGTGTTTGCCCGTATTTATAGTATTGAAGAAAATATTCTATCGTCCGCTGTGAAGAAAGACATCACGGAACTGGTGAAGACTCGTCAGGATCCGCAGCGTCCGGGGGATTTCAATGAGGCGCTGATGGACCTGGGGGCGACGGTCTGTATTCCGGGAAAGCCCCGCTGCGATGCCTGTCCATTGACAGAAGTGTGTATGGCGAAGAAGGCGGGGAAAGAAAAGGATATCCCGCTGCGGGTCACGAATAAAGAGGTTCCGGTGGAACCGGTTACGGTATTTGTGGTGCGGACTGCCGACAGCGGGAGCAATAAGCCTGTGCCGCAGAAACTGGCGACGCCTGCCGGTGCGCGGCGATGGCCGACAGAGGGATGGGTGGCGCCGGACTCTGTTCGGTACCTTATCCACCGCCGCCCGGAAAAGGGGCTGCTGGCAGGCATGTGGGAGTTCCCCAGCTGCCCGGGGGAAGGAAAGGATGGAAAAGCGACGCTAAAAAAAATACTGGCTGGGTTTGGAATCAAAATCAAACGTGTTTCCCGTCCCATACAGGAGATACGGCATGTTTTTTCCCACAAGGCCTGGCAGATGACCGTTTATGAAGCGGTTGCGGAAGACGAGTGTGCGTTGCCTGCCGGCTGGCGCTGGATTGCTGTGGAGGAATTCAAAGACTATAATCTGGCGGGGCCTCACAATAAAATTTTAAGTTTGATACAGCGGTAAAGCAAAAGGCTGGCAGAATCAGCAAAGATATTTTGTGTTTGCGAAATCGCTCGTGAAGTGTGAGCGCTGTGGAAAACAGGAGCCGTTAGGCAACATCCTCTAATAGGA
>JAFTZZ010000222.1 GCA_017460905.1 Acidaminococcaceae bacterium
GCCTGAAAAGACCATTCAGAAGATCCGGTGATGATGGCTGAGAGGGACCACCTGTTCCCATCCCGAACACAGCAGTTAAGCTCTCACGCGTCGAAAGTACTTGGCTGGAAGCGGCCTGGGAGGATAGATTGTTGCCGGTCAGAGCAAAGCCCCCTGCACATTTGTGCAGGGGGCTTTTAACTTTATGTAAAAGTGAAGCATCTGCGTGTGCAACCAGCCTCAAGACGAGATTTTTCATTGAGATCTTTCATGGCGTAAGTCAGTTAGACTCCTCGCAAGTTAAAATTTGCTATAACACTCTTTACAGAGGGGGGTCATTTGTGTATAATATACTAGCGAAAATTAAATAACAGACAGTTCGTGACCATCCTGTCTTTAAATAAAACTACGGGCGCAAATGACATGTGGCATATGGTTATTATGTTATAAATCATGTACTATTGTGGCAAATGCATTATGAATTTTAACGCCTATAGTTTTTAGGCGTTTTTTATTTGCAGTGATAATTAGTTAGCGGGGTTATACAATGACACAGGAATATTCTAAAATACAAAAATTAACGATTGGCGCAGTGTGCATCGCATTATATCTTGTGGTAATGGTATGCACGCAGAGCTTTGCTTTCGGCCAGTATCAGGTACGGATTGCCACTGCATTATATGGATTGTCGTATCTGTTTCCGTTTCTTGTGGTTCCTTTTGGCATAGCAAATGTTGTGAGCAATTTATTGATGGGCGGCCTGGGACCGATTGATGCAATAGGCGGATTTATTATGGGCATTCTGGCCAGCGGGACGATCGTATTAGGAAAGCGCTGCGGATTTGGCAGCTGGATTGTAGCTGTTATTGTAACGCTGCTGCCCGGGTTGGGGGTGCCGTTATGGCTTTCCTATCTGTTACAGATCCCTTATCCGATTCTGGCAGCCAGTTTGCTGGTGGGGCAGTTTGTTTCGGGTATAGCCGGAATGGTTTTGATTCAGACTCTTGAAAAAGCAAATGTTGAAAACTTTGTATTTAAACCGGGAAAAAGCAGGGAGTGACTTTACGTTATGACAGCAGGAAGATCGGAAAAGGAATTACAGGGCGTAAATCTTTTGGGAAATAAAACGCAATACCGGGACGATTATGCGCCGGAAGTATTGGAGTACTTCCAAAATAAGCATCCTGAAAATGATTATTTTGTAAAATTTAATTGCCCGGAATTTACAAGTCTGTGCCCGAAAACAGGACAGCCTGATTTTGCAACGATTTATATTTCGTATGTGCCGGATCAAAAGCTGGTGGAAAGCAAGTCTTTAAAGTTATATCTGTTCAGTTTCCGCAATCATGGGGATTTTCATGAAGACTGCGTGAATATTATAATGAAAGACCTGATTCGCCTGCTGGATCCGAAATATATCGAGGTATGGGGGAAATTCCTGCCCGGGGCGGCCTGTCCATTGACCCGTTTGCGAATTATGGGAAAAAAGGTACGGACTGGGAGGTTACGGCGCATAAACGGCTTCATTTCCATGATATGAACCCGGAATTTGTGAATAATCGTTAATGCTGCCAGGTTCATCCGGGGTAGTCTGTTTACTGCTGAACAGGCTTGTTTTTCACATTTGACAATTACTAAACTCAAAAATATTTTCTTCACTTTTAACAGGTACTATGTTAAAATACTTATAAAGGTGAAGATTTTTTTTGCCCGTAATCAAGGGCCTTAAAATATTTCTGTAACTTTAATTAGTTTGAAATTATCAATTCGTTGTCAAATTTATTATTGTTAAGGAGGAGTTTAGTATGGTAAGAATCGGTATTAGCGGTTTTGGTCGAATTGGTCGTCTGGCACTGAGAAGGATTCTGACCCTGCCGGATGCAGAGGTTGTGGCCATTAACAACCGGACGGTCGGCGAAATCATGGCACATCTGTTAAAATATGATTCTGTTCACGGGACCATGAAGGAAGATGTTGCTTGGGAAGACGGATTCCTTGTGATCGACGGCAAAAAGATTCCGGTTATCAGCGAGACAGATGTTACCAAGATTCCCTGGGGAAAATACGGCGCGGATATCATCCTGGAATGCACCGGAAAGTTCAAGGACTCCAAAGAAGCCCAGGCTCATATAGATAATGGCGCTAAGAAGGTTATTATTTCCGCTCCGGGCAAAAATGAGGATATCACCATTGTAATGGGCGTTAACGAAGAAAAATACGATCCGGCCAAACATCATATTATTTCCAATGCGTCCTGCACCACGAACTGCCTGGCTCCTTTCACCAAGGTTCTGCTGGAAAATTTCGGCATTGAAAGCGGCCTGATGACAACGGTTCATTCCTACACCAACGACCAGAAGATTCTGGACGTCAGCCATAAAGACCTGCGCCGTGCCCGTGCTGCGGCTATGTCCATTATTCCGACCACTACAGGCGCGGCAAAAGCGGTCGCTCTGGTTCTACCGGAATTAAAAGGCAAACTGAACGGCTTTGCGCTGCGCGTTCCTACTCCGGATGTATCCCTGACGGACCTGACAGTAACCCTGAAAAAGGATACTACTGTTGAAGAAATCAACGCGGCGTTGAAGAAAGCGTCAGAAGGCGAACTGAAAGGCATCCTGGGTTATACGGACCTGCCGCTGGTATCCAGTGATTTTATCGGTTGCGATCTTTCTTCCATCGTTGACGGCCTGTCCACCATGATGATCGGTCCCCGGCTGGCCAAGGTTGTTGCCTGGTATGACAATGAATGGGGTTATTCCTGCCGTCTGGTAGACCTTGCCGTTTACATTGGCAAAAAAGGCCTGTAATTGAAGACAGTAAGTCGGCGCCCTTTCCGGGCGTCGGCTTTGTTTGCATTTTAAGGAATACGAAATTTATGTGAAGGGAGTTTGAGTTAGTTGGATAAAAAAATCCTTTCTGATTTAGAGGTTGCCGGCAAAAAAGTGCTGGTGCGCGTAGATTTTAACGTACCCCAGGATGCCGACGGGAATATTACGGACGATAACCGTATGGTGGCTGCGCTGCCGACAATCCAATACCTGCTGGATCATGAAGCGGCTGTCATTTTGATGAGCCATCTGGGCCGTCCCAAAGGACAACCCAATCCCAAATTCACCCTGAAACCGGTGGCAAAGCATCTGGAAGAATTATTGGGAAAACCGGTAGCCTTTGCGGAAGACTGCATCGGCCCGGCGGCGGAAGAAGCGGCGAAAAAGCTGGAGACAGGTTCTGTTTTGCTGTTGGAAAACCTGCGTTATCATAAAGAAGAAGAAAAGAACGATCTGGAGTTTGCGGAAGAACTGGCCTCTCTGGCGGATTTGTATGTGAATGACGGATTCGGTGTTTCCCACCGGGCCCATGCGTCAGTAGAAGGCGTTACCCGGTTCCTGCCCAGCGCGGCCGGATTCCTGCTGGAAAAGGAAATCCGTTTTATCGGCGACGCGGTGAATAACCCGCAGCATCCGTTTACCGCCATTATCGGCGGCGCCAAAGTATCGGACAAAATCGGTGTTATCGTAAACCTGCTGAACAAAGTGGACACACTCTTGATCGGCGGCGGTATGGCCAATACATTCCTGGCTGCCAGAGGCATTCCCATGGGGAAATCCTTAGTGGAAGAGGACAAGATAGAAGAAGCGAAACGCATCA
>JAFTZZ010000223.1 GCA_017460905.1 Acidaminococcaceae bacterium
AACCTATTGCGATGACTGCTGCAGTGACTTGCAAAAACAGCTGCCGGAAGGGAAGAAACTGAAATGGCGTTTTTCCCCCGGCTACGGCGACTGGGCGCTGGAAGAGCAGAAACTTTTATTTCCCGTGCTGGACTGCGCCCACGCTATCGGCCTGACCCTGACGGAAAGCTGCATGATGGCGCCGATTAAATCGGTAACGGCTATAATTGCGATTATCGAGACCAAAGAAAAAAATAAAAATTGTGATGAACATAAAAATAAATGCAGGTACTGCGGTAAAACAGACTGCGAATTCAGACGGAAGGAATAAACAAAATGTCTGTCCTTGATTTTCTGGGGAAAGAAATTTTATATTTTGACGGAGCCATGGGCACCCGCCTGCAGGCAGCCGGCATGAAGCCCGGCGAACTGCCGGAGGTCTGGAACATCGTCCACGGGGATGTGGTGGCGGAGATCCACGCCAGCTACATTCGCGCCGGCGCCAACATTTTAAAATCCAATACCTTCGGCGCCAACGCCTTAAAGATGAAAGGCTCAGGCTATTCGGTAGAGGATGCGGTGCTGGCGGCTTTTAACAATGCCAGAGCAGCCTGGAATTCTGTGCCCGGCATTCCGGCGGAAATGCAGTTTACCGCGCTGGATCTGGGACCCACCGGCAAACTGCTGGCGCCTTACGGGGACCTGCAGTTTGAAGAGGCGGTGGCCCTGTATGCGGAAACGGTACAGGCCGGCGTAAAAGCTAACGCAGACCTGATCCTCGTGGAGACCATGAGCGATACCTACGAGGCCAAAGCAGCCATACTGGCCGCGAAAGAGAACAGCGACCTGCCTGTCTTCGTCACCTTTACCTTTGATAAAGACGGCAAGCTGCTGAACGGTGCGGATGTGGAGACGGCGGTGCTGATGGCGGAAGGCCTGGGCGCGGATGCTGTGGGCTTTAACTGCGGTCTGGGGCCGGACCTGGTGGCACAGCTGCTGCCCCGTGCCCGCAGGGTCACGAAGCTGCCGCTGATTGCCAACCCGAATGCAGGACTGCCGGTGGAAAAAGATGGAAAGACTGTATTCACCACCGGTCCGGAGGATTTTGCAGACTACATGCTGGATGTGTACCGGGAAGGCGGTGCCGTGTTAGGCGGCTGCTGCGGTACGGATCCGGATTATATTCATTTGCTGGCAGAACGTACCCGGGGACTGCTGCCCGTCAGTCCGGAACAGACGGACGTAACGGCGGTGACCGGCTACGGCGCGCCGGTGTATTTCGGCACGGAACCTGTACTCATCGGCGAGCGGATCAATCCCACAGGCAAGCCTTTATTAAAAGAAGCATTGCGTAACGGCGATATGGATTACATCTGCCGTCTGGGACTGGAGCAGCTGGACAACGGCGCCCATATATTAGATGTAAATACAGGCCTGCCCGGGCTGGACGAGCAAGCGGTCCTGTGCAGAGCCATGACCAGCCTGCAGGCCATTACGCCGGTGCCGCTGGAAATTGATACATCAAATTACGACGCCATGGGACAGGCGCTGCGTTTATACAACGGCAAACCGTTACTGAACTCTGTCAACGGCAAGCCGGAATCCATGGAACACGTCTTTCCGCTGGCGAAAAAATACGGCGCTGCCGTTGTCGGCCTGTGCCTGGATGAAAACGGCATTCCCGATACGGCGGAAGGCCGCCTGGCCATTGCGGAAAAAATAATCAATCACGCTGCGGAATACGGCATTCCGTCCAAAGACATCATCATCGACCCGCTGGCGCTGACGGTGAGCACGGACAGCCGCAACCCCGCCATCGACATTGCGGTGATCAAGGCTCTGAAGGGAAAAGGCATCCATACGGTCATGGGCGTTTCCAACATTTCCTTCGGCCTGCCCAACCGGGACGCGGTAAACAGCACCTTCTTTGCCATGTCACTGGCAGCGGGGCTGTCTTCGGCGATCATGAACCCTCAGAGCGCCCGCATGATGGAAGCCTATTACGCGTACTGTGCCCTGAGCGGGGCAGACGCGGGCTGCAAACGCTACGTAGCGAAATTCGCCGATGCGCCGAAAGCCAAGGCAGCAACTGCCGTTTCCGAATATACGCTGTACGACGCCATTGTCAAAGGTCTGGTGGAGCAGAGCGGCATCGCCACCACGAAATTGTTGGAAGAGAAAAAGGCGCCGCCGGAGATTATCAACCAGTTTATCATTCCGGCGCTGAACACGGTAGGGGATGGCTTCGGCAGGAAAACCCTTTTCCTGCCCCAGCTGCTGATGGCAGCGGACGCGGCCAAGGCCGCCTTTGACGAACTGAAGAAGCAGATGCAGGGCAGCACTCAGGCGGAGGCAGCAGGCGATACCATCGTGCTGGCCGTCGTCAAGGGCGACATCCACGACATCGGCAAAAATATTGTGAAGGTCCTCTGGGAAAATTACGGCTACCATGTAGTGGACCTGGGCAAGGACGTGCCTGCCGAATGCGTAGTGGAAGCGGTAGAAAAGCATCATGCGAAGCTGGTGGGCCTGACTGCCCTGATGACCACAACCGTGGCCGCCATGGAGGATACCATCAGTGCGCTGCGGCAGAAAACGAACACGAAAATCCTGGTGGGTGGCGCCGTCATGACCCAGGAATACGCCGATACCATCGGCGCGGACGGGTATGCGCCGGACGCTGTGGCCGCAGTGGATTACGCAAATAAAATTTTCAAATAATAAAATATTAAAGGAAATGGTGTTTTTTTCCGGTAGACATCCGTCCGGTTTGTTTTGCAAAAATGTTCTCTGGAAACAGACTAAACCGTTGAATGTTTCGTTTTAATATACAAAAAGTGTTTTATTGACGGAAATTTTGAATTAAATTTGCCGTTTATTCAGAAAATATTACAGTTTTATACTTGTTGCTTTAGGTAAACAGAAATGGTATAATACTTATATGTCAAGGGTGATTTCCCAAAATTCATCTGAGAATTAAGGAGGAGAGTATCAATATGAAAATGAAAAAATTCGTATCCGCATTTCTGGCATCTGCAGTGGCATTGAGCCTGGTAGCAGGCTGCGGCGGCGGAGACAAGAAAAAGGCTGAAGAGAAAAAACCGGAAGCGGCCGCTACCGTTAAGGTCGGTGTATTCCTGCCTCTGACCGGCGATAACGCAGGTGGTGGCGAACTGGAAATCCGCGGCATCAAGCTGGCCAACAAGCTGCATCCGGAAGTTAAGGGCAAAAAGATCGAACTGGTCATTGCCGATAACAAATCCGACAAGGCTGAATCCGCTAACGTAGCGGCCCGCCTGATTGAAAAAGACAAAGTTAAAGTTATTCTGGGCACCTACGGTTCTTCCCTGGCCATGGCAGCCGGCAATATCGTAAAAGAAGCAAAGGTTCCCGCTATCGGCACCAGCTGCACCAATCCCCAGGTAACCAAAGGCAACGATTACTACTTCCGCGCCTGCTTCATCGACCCGTTCCAGGGCACTGTAATGGCCAACTATGCGTATAGCAAAGGCGCCCGCAAGGTTGCCATCGTACAGGAAGTTTCCAACGACTATTCCGTTGGCCTGGCAAAATTCTTCATCGAAGCATTCAAGAAACTGGCCGGTCCGGACAGCATCGTTGAAATCGCCAACTATCAGACCGGCGACAAAGATTTCAGCGCGCAGCTCACCAACCTGAAAGCGAAGAATCCTGATATGGTATTCGCGCCCGGCAACTTCACCGAATCCGCACTGCTGGTTAAACAGGCCCGTCAGTTAGGCATGAAGATCCCGTTCATGGGCGGCGACTCCTGGGAAACCCAGGACTTCCTGAATGTAGGCGGCAAGGATGTTGAAGGCGTTGAATTCTCCAGCTTCTTTGACAGCACCAATGCAGCGACTCCGGAAGCCAAAAAATTCCTGGAAGCCTATGCCAAAGAATATAAGGGCGAACAGCCCGGCGGCCTGACGGCTATGGCCTATGACTGCTACCTGATCGCGCTGGCAGCTATGGAAAAAGCCGGCACCGACGACAGCCAGAAGATCCGCGACGCAATCGCAGCTACCAAAGATCTGGAAACCGCTACCGGCAAGACCACGCTGAATGCTGACGGCGACCCCATCAAATCCGCGGTTGTTAAAACCATTAAAGACGGAAAGTTTACGTATCTGAAGACAGTCAATCCGGAAGACCTGAAAGCACAGTAAGTTTTCAACTGCTTCCTTTCCGTCGGAAAGGAAGCAGTTATTTTTTACCTGAAGTGCGCCGCAGGACGCAGCCCCTGCCGGCAGCGTAATGCGCCGCGTACTACCATTTTATCTGAGGTGCTACACACATGGAGATTTTTCAAGCTATCACCAACATGACTGCGGTCGGCCTGGCCCAGCATATGGTCAATGGTATCTCCCTGGGCAGCCTGTATGCGCTGATCGCCATCGGCTACACGATGGTATACGGCATACTGCTGATGATCAACTTTGCCCATGCGGATATCGTCATGATGGCCTGTTATTTTGCCCTGTTCGGCATTACGACATTCCACATTCCCTGGTACCTGACATTTGTCCTGACGATCATCCTGACAGCTTTGCTGGGTGTCACGATCGAGCGTACGGCGTACCGTCCGCTGCGGGATGCCCCGAAGAATTCCGTACTGATTTCCGCAATCGGCGCGTCCTTCCTGCTGGAGAACCTGGCTACCTATGTATTTACCGGCCGTCCCCTGCATTTCCCGGATATCCCGTTCTTATCCAGCATGATTGCTGTAGGCGGCGTGCAGATCCAGGCTATCTGCCTGTTCATCCCCATCGTTACGGTCATCTGTCTGGTAGGTCTGCTGCATATCGTCAACCATACCAAGACCGGCATGGCCATGCGGGCCGTATCCAAGGATTATGAGATCGCCCGGGTCATGGGCGTGAACATTGACAATATCATTTCCATCACCTTTGCCATCGGTTCCTCCCTGGCGGCCATCGGCGCCATCATGTGGGGCATCCGCTATCCCGGCATTACGCCGTACCTGGGCGTTATGCCCGGCCTGAAATGTTTCATCGCAGCGGTTATCGGCGGCATCGGCAACATCAAAGGCGCGGTCATCGGCGGCTTCATCCTGGGCCTGGGGGAAATTTTGATTGTAGCTTTCTTCCCACAGTTCTCGGGCTATCGAGATGCCTTCGCGTTCCTCATGCTGATTTGGATCCTGTTCTATAAACCCACCGGTTTATTAGGCGAGAAAACGACGGAGAAGGTGTAATCATGAATACTAACAAACGCAACATCATGCTCACCCTGGCTGCTCTGGTCGTTCTTTTCGGCGTGGCCTGCTTTGCCCAGACGGAAATCGACTCTTACGTCCGGCGTATTATCAACCTGTGTCTGATCTACGCTATCATCGGCCTGTCCATGAACATTACCAACGGCTTTGCCGGGCAGTTCTCTCTGGGGCAGGCGGGCTTTATGGCTATCGGCGCCTATATGGTGGGTATTTTTACCGTACCGGTCAATCTGCGGGCCGACGTATTCTATGCGACCCCCATGCATCCCTGGCTGGTTAATATTTATTTTCCGCTGTGGCTGGCCCTGATCCTGGGCGGTATCCTGGCGGCTGTCGTGGCCGGGCTCATCGGAACGCCGGTCCTGCGGCTGCGGGGCGACTATCTGGCTATTGCCACATTAGGCTTTTCCGAGATCATCCGTATCGTGATCACCAATGCCACCCCGATTACCAACGGCGCGCTGGGCATCAAGAACATTCCCCCGCTGAATGACGTAAGGTACATCTTTCTTGCGACGGCAATTTCCTATATCATCATCACGCTGCTGCTGAATTCTTCCTACGGACGTGCCTTCAAAGCCATCCGCGAGGATGAGATCGCGGCGGAAGCCATGGGGATCAACCTGTTCTACCACAAGAACCTGGCCTTCATGGTCAGCGCCTTCTTCGCCGGCATCGGCGGCGGTCTCTACGGGGCCCTGCTGGGAACCGTGGATCCCAAAAATTTCCTGTTTACGATTACCTACAATTTCCTGCTGATCATCGTGCTGGGCGGCATGGGTTCCATTACTGGCAGCATGTTCGGCGCGATCATCGTTACCGGCGGCCTGGAATACCTCCGCCTGTTCGACGAGCCGCTGGAAGTCATGGGCGTTGTCATCCCGCTGTTCCGTCCGGGTCTGCGCATGGTGGTATTCTCCATCCTGCTGATGCTCTGCGTACTGTTTTGGCGGCACGGTATCATGGGTACCAACGAACTCACCTGGGACAAGATCCTGAACTTTGTTAAGCACCCGCTGGCGGGCTTCCGGAAAAAGGGGGTGCAGGGTAAATGAGTAAAACCGTATTGCGTACCGACCATGTTACCATGCAGTTCGGCGGTGTTATTGCCGTCAACGACCTGAATATCGTTGTCAACGAACACGAGATCATTGCCCTCATCGGTCCCAACGGCGCCGGCAAAACCACGGCATTTAACGATATAACCGGCGTTTATACACCGACGAAAGGCCGTGTGTATTATACAAAACCGGATGGCACGGAAGTGGACATTACCGGCAAAAAGCCCAGCGAGATCGCCAAGATGGGCATTGCCCGTACCTTCCAGAACATTCGTCTGTTCAAAGACCTCAGCGTATACGAAAATGTGCTGATTGCCAAGCATCTGCACCTGAAATCCGATTTTCTTTCCGCCACCTTCCGCCTGCCGGGCTACAAAATAGAAGAAGCAGCTATGCGGGCCGACGTGGAACGGCTGCTGAAGGAAGTTAATCTGTGGGACCTGCGGAACGAAAAAGCCAGCAGCCTGCCCTACGGCAAACAGCGCTATCTGGAAATCGTCAGGGCGCTGGCCACGGAACCGCAGCTGCTGCTGTTGGATGAGCCGGCCGCCGGCATGAACCCGAAGGAAACCGCAGAGCTGACAGACTTTATCCGCCAGATCCGGGACCGTTTTAACCTGACCATCTTCATGATAGAGCATCACATGGACCTGGTCATGGAGATTTCCGACCGCATCTACGTGCTGGACTTCGGCACCACCATCGCCACCGGCGACCCGGCAGCTATTCAGAATAACGAACGCGTCATCAAAGCGTACTTAGGGGAGGATGAAGATGCTTAACATCAGAGATTTGGTCGTCGCGTACGGCGGCATTGAAGCGCTGAAGGGCATCTCCGTAGATGTCCCTGACGGGCAGATCGTGACCCTCATCGGTGCAAACGGCGCGGGCAAAAGCACCTTGCTGCGGACCATCATGGGGCTGGAAAAGCCCAAAAGCGGTTCCATGGAATACAACGGGGAAAAACTCAACGGCTTCAACAGCCAGCATATTGTATCCAGAGGGATCACACTGGTGCCGGAAGGCCGCCGGGTATTTCCCAATCTGACGGTGCTGGAAAATTTACGCATC
>JAFTZZ010000224.1 GCA_017460905.1 Acidaminococcaceae bacterium
CCTACGAAGAATGCCATAAAGAAATAGAAGATGAGATTCGTCTGCATCAGCTGGCGGGAGAAGAGGTTCCTACCCGGCAGATGATCAAGACGCCGGCGCAGATTGCCGGTATCCGGGAAGCCTGTAAATTAAATACGGCAGTGCTGGATGAAGTGGCCAAGCATGTTAAAAAAGGGATTACCACGGAAGAAATCGACCGCATCGTATATGATTTTACGGTTGTCAACGGCGGCATTCCGGCGCCTTTGAATTTTTGCGGTTTTCCCAAGAGCGTCTGCACGTCCATTAATGACGTAGTTTGTCACGGCATTCCTTCGGATAAGGTCGTGCTGCGTTCCGGCGACATCGTGAATATTGATGTGTCTACCATTTTAAATAATTATTACGGGGACGCGTCCCGGATGTTTGAAATCGGCAGGGTAGACAAGAGGGCGAAAGATCTGGTGGCCATTACCTTGGAATGCCTGAAACGCGGTGTTGCCGCCGTGAAGCCCTGGGGACACCTGGGGGATGTGGGCGCGGCTGTTGCGCAGCTGGCCCATAAGCACGGGTACAGCGTCGTGGAAGAATTTGGCGGTCACGGCGTCGGCGTGGAGTTCCATGAAGATCCGTTTGTGGCGCACGTAGGAAAAAAGGGAACCGGTATGCTGCTGGTGCCGGGGATGATCTTTACCATTGAGCCCATGATCAATACCGGTAAGAAAGGCGTATTTATTGACGAGGCGGATGACTGGACGGTTTACACAGAGGACGGAGGCCTTTCTGCCCAGTGGGAATATACGGTGCTGGTAACGGACACCGGCGTGGAAGTCCTGTCGTGGTAACAGGCTGAAAACAGTAAAAGTTTATAATAATACGGTTTGGATGCATGAATAATAAATCCGGACCGTATTTTATTTTCCACAGATTAATAGAAATTGTTTTTCGGAAAAACACAGCTGCGTGTTTCAGGGGAATTTTTGCTGTCAAGACAAAAAATATACCAAGGTGTATTTTAAATGCAAAAAAGAATACATTCAACTTAAATCGTGCTGATTACCTGCCCTTTTGCTTTCTGCCTTAAATATAGAAAACAGGTATATTTGTGTTTTTTATTTATATAATTTGATTGACTTCAATTTTATAATATGATTAAATTATTATTAATAAATACTGATAATAATTTTTTCTGCAGGATATCCTTGTGAAAAAAGTTATTTCAAATTGTATATTTATAATAAATATGCAATGCAAATTGTCAGCATGTTTTTAAGAACGCATGAGGGGAGGAACAGGGTTATATGAGGATTGACCGGATTGATATTTATAATGTACATAATCCCTTTAACCATCCGTTTGAGACCAGTTTCACGAAGTTTGTAAACCGTGATGCGCTTTTGGTAAAGGTGTATTCGGAAGGGCTTGTGGGCTGGGGCGAATGCAAGGCGTTTTACGGGCCGTTCTATAATCCGGAGGATAACGGGACGGTGCTGCATGTGCTGGGAAATATGATCATTCCCCGTCTGCTGCACACAGAGGTGGGCGGACCGGAAGATTTTATGGGGAAGTTCAAATTCATTGTCGGTAACCGCCTGGCAAAAGCGGCTATCGAGAATGCGCTGTGGGAAATCCTTTCCCAGCGGACCGGGAAATCAATCAAGACGCTGCTGGGCGGTACACAGGATGAGTTCAAGGTAGGCGTTTCCCTGGGCATTGAAAAGGATATCAGCACGCTGTTCAAGATGATTGAAAAATATCTGAAACAGGGCTACCACCGGACCAAGATAAAAATTCATCCGGGGCAGGACGTGGAAGTAATCAAGGCGATCCGTAAGGAGTTCGGTGATATTACGCTGACCGTAGACGCCAATTCCGCCTATACGCTGAAGGACATTGATGTGTTCAAGGCGATGGATGAATACGGCCTGCAATATATTGAACAGCCGTTAGGGGAAGATGATATCGTAGATCATTCGATCCTGCAGAAACAGATTGAAACGCCGATCTGCCTGGATGAGAGTATCGTGTCCTATGAATCGGCGGCGGCCGCGATTCGGCTGGGCAGCTGCAAGGTCATCAATATTAAATCCAGCCGCTGCGGCGGTATGTGGGAAGGCAAACGGATCCATGACCTGTGCATGGAGCATAATATCCCGGTATGGTGCGGAGGTATGACAGAGCTGGGTATCGGCAGGGCGCAGAACGTTTCCTTTGCCAGCCTGCCCGGCTTTACGGAGCTGGCCCACGATGTGGCGGCGGCTAACCGGTATTTTGAGAAGGATATCACCCGCCCCATGGTGGATATTACGGACCGCTGCACGATCATTGTACCCGATGAAACGAACGGCATTAAATACGAAGTGGATGAAAAGGCCATTGATGCCATGACTGTGGCACACTGGATTTACAAATAAAAATTGCTTTTTGCTTTAATACAGGTGTTTTACGGTGTTCTCACCGCCGTATATATAAGAGGAGCTGATGTGTAACCGGAGCCTTACGGGAAGGGTAAGGGCCGGACTTGCGAAAACGGGATATTTTTACACATAAAACCATAAGCAAAATCCAAAAAAGTAAAGGGGGAATTATTCATGGATTTACAACAAGCTATTAACAGTCCGGGTCTATGGATGGCTTCATCGCTGATGATCATCGTAATCCTGACCCAGTGTGTCATTTACCTGAGGGCAGCTATTAAAGAAGCTGACAATCTGGGCATCGCCCCGGAAAAATGGAAAGCGGGCTTCCGTTCCGCCTGCCTGACCTCCATTGGGCCGTCCCTGTCTCCTGTAATTATTATGATGGCACTGATCGCCGTTTTGGGTACGCCGACCACCTGGATGCGTATGAACGATATCGGTGCGGCCCGTACCGAACTGGCCATGGTTACCCTGGCTGCAGGCGTAGCCGGTGTAGACCCGCAGAATCCGGCTGCCTTCGGCTTAAAAGGTTACTCCTACGCTCTGTGGGGCATGGCTCTGAACAACCTGGGCTGGATGTTCTTCACGTTAGTCCTGACCCACCGGATGAGCGACGTTGTTGCCAAACTGAACACCAAATATGATCCTGCCTGGATAAAATACCTGACTGCCGGCGCGACCATCGGCCTGTTCGCGTTCCTGCTGTCGCCCCGTCTGGTTATGCCGTTTAAGGCCAGCAGCTGGTGCGCAGCGGTAGTATCGGCGATAGTCATGATGATCGTTTCCAAAGTGTTTGCAAATCAGCAGCGGCTGCAGGAATTAGCGCTGGGTATTGCAATGCTGGCGGGCATGTATGTGACCGTAGCTGTTTTCGGTTAATGGAAAGGAGTGATCATAATGGGTAATGCTGAAGCTTACAGACAAAAATGTATCAAAATTGGTATTGTAACGGTAACGGCGGCGATTATTGCCAACTTTGTGCCGGCCGTATATTTCTATATCACTTACGGGGTTATGCCTCCGTTCAGTGACCTGATCAAACTTTGGACCGTAGCAGCTTTTACGTTTGGTGTGTCCTGGTTTATCCAGCCCACCACCTTCTTCAGCCTGATGGGTGTAAGCGGCACCTACATCGGCTGGGTTACCGGTAACTGCGCGGATATCCGCTGCCCGGCCATCACCATGGCCCAGAAGGTAGCCGGCTATGAAGCGGGTACCCCGGAAGGCGACGTAATGGCCACCATGGGCATCACGGCCTCCACCTTTACCTCTATCTGCATCATTACGTTCTTCGCTATCGCAGGCGGCGAGCTGATCAACCAGCTGCCTCCCTTTATCAAAGCCGGTTTCAAGTACATCCTTCCGGCCGTATTCGGCGCTGTATATACCCAGCTGTGCACCAAGCACCTGAAGGTTGGCTTCATGACCATCATCCTGGCCGTTGTCCTGACTTACGTGATGAAGACCCTCAAGGTCCCCAACTGGATCCTGAACATCGCTATCATCCTGGGCGGCGTGCTGATTGCCCGTATCGACTTCAAGAGCAAACAGAAAGCGTAGCGGCCTGACAAACATGCGGAAGGTGTCCGCAAAACAGAAAGAACAGACAGTTTAAGACAGAAAGGAGCAAAACACAGTATGGATGTAAAAGAGAAAGCATTTGCATGGGTTGACACGAACAAAGAAGGTATTATTGAACTCTGGAAACAGATGGTAAGCATCGATTCCGGTATCGGAGTAAAAGAAGGCGGCATGGAGATCGGTAATCTGTGCGCAGGCATTCTGGAAGAGTTAGGCTTCACGATTCGCCGTTATCATTTTGAAAAATGCGGGGATACCATTATCGGCGAACGCGGCGACCTTTCCAAACCCTACACCCTGCTGATGGGGCATATTGATACCGTATTCTATGAAGGCGAAGTTGCCAAACGGCCCTTCACTATTAAAGACGGCAAAGCATACGGTCCCGGCGTGCTGGATATGAAGGGCGGCGACTGCATCGCCCTGTCGGCCCTGCGGGCTTTGAAGGATGCCGGCTATGATTTCCCCTGCAAGGTTATTTTCGTAGCGGACGAAGAACCGGCCCATATTTTCTCCAACAATCCGGAAGTTATCATGAAAGAAGCCAAAGGTGCCAAATACTGCTTCAATTTTGAAACCGGTTTCCCCGATCATGATATTACCGTACAGCGGAAAGGCTGCTGGCGTTTCTTCGTTGAAACCTTTGGCCGCGGCTGCCATGTAGGCAATGATCCGGAAAATGGCCGCAGCGCGATCCTGGAAATGGCCCACAAGATCATTGAAATCGAAAAATTAACGGATTTCTCCAAAAACTACAATATCAACGTAGGCACTATCGAAGGCGGTACGGTAGCCAATGCGGCGCCGGCCCACTGCAAAGTGGAATGCGATTTCCGTTATATCAACGAAGCCGATCTGGTTGAGATGCGCGAAAAGGTTAAGAAAATCGTGGATACGGTTTACGTAAAAGATGTAACCACTACGATGTCCGAAAGCTGCGGCTTTGCGGCTATGGAACGCCTGCCCGGCAACATGGAGCTGCTGGAAGTGGCAAAAGAAGTCTGCAAAGAAAACGGCTGGCCGATTCCCGGCCCGAAACTGTGCGGCGGCGCTTCCGATGCGGCATACACCTGCAAAGTCGGCGTTCCGTCCCTGTGCTCTATCGGCGTAGAAGGCCGTCGTAACCACACGGTTGAAGAGTGGGCAGATGTTGACAGCATGTTCGCAAGAACCAAGCTGATTGTTGCGCTGATCCTGAAATTAACAAAATAATCCGGAGATGAGGGAAAAATATTATGAAAATTAAAAAAGTAGTTCTCCGCGAACTGGAATTAAAACATAAAGTCGGTTTCCGTACCAGCTTTGGTGTAAGCACCGTTAAAAATTTCTCTGTAATCGAAGTCCATGATTCTGACGGCAACGTTGGCTATGGCGAATGCTCGCCGTTCTTCCGTCCCTGGTACAACGAAGAAACCACCGGCGGCGCCATTATCGTGCTGCAGAATTTCCTGATTCCCGAGCTGTTTGAATTCGGTGAATTCAAAACCCCGGAAGATTTCTGGTTCCATACGGGTTGGATCCGCCGTAACCGCATGGCCCGTTCCGCTGTGGACTGCGCGCTGTGGGAACTGTATTCCAAACAGCAGGGGATTCCTGAATGGAAAGCCCTGGGCGGCGTAAAGACCGAAGTAGAAGCTGGCATCTCTCTGGGTATTGAAAAGACCCCGGACGACCTGTGCCGTAAGGTGGAGGAATCCCTGAAAAAAGGGTATCATCGGGTAAAATGCAAAATTGGGCCCGGCCATGATATTCAGTATCTGTCTGCTGTTCGCAAGCAGTTTGGCGATATCATGCTGATGGCGGACGCCAATTCCGCTTATACACTGGACGATATTCCCGTATTTAAAGAAATCGACGATCTGGGACTGCTGATGATCGAACAGCCGCTGGCTGACAACGATATCGTCGACCACCGTCACCTGCAGGCTGCTATAAAGACCCCGATCTGCCTTGACGAAAGCATTGATTCTCTGGAAGATGCCCGCCGGGCGATTGAACTGGGCAGCTGCCGCATCATCAACATCAAGGTTGCCCGCGTTGGCGGCCTGACCGAAGCGCGCCGGATCCAGAAATATGCCGGCGAGCATAATGTATTCTCTTGGAGCGGCGGCATGCTGGACGCCGGTGTTGCCCGTATGCATAATATTGCGGTTGCAACGCTGCCGTATTATGTATATCCCAACGATATTCCCAACAGCGACCGTTACTATGCGGAAGACATCGTATCGCCTTCCACGTTTGTGGATGAAAACGGCAAGATTCAGGTTCCGATGGAAGTCGGCACCGGTTTCAAACCTAACATGGAAGTTATCGAAAAGGCTACCGTAAACAAATGGGAATATGACGGGGCGCCGAAAGTTGTAGAAAAATAATCTGCGCTGCCGGTATGAAATAACATAAAACAATGACAGGGTTTTCGGATTGCCGTAACCGGCAATCCGGGAACCCTTTTTCTGTATACGCAGGCAATGATGGGATGTCTCTAATGATTGTATACATGTATACATGCAAAAAACTATTGATTTTTCCATTACAATTGTTTAAAATAGGCTCATATAAAATTATAAAAATGTAAAATTGAAAATCGGGTGCATGATGTATGCGGAAAAATGCCGGGCCGGGCGGCCGGGTATGCCGAAGGAGTAACACTATCAGGCGTTCTGAGGAACACGAAACCGCATGCGGACACAACTCTGGAGATACCCAGGAAAATGGGAGCCGAAGGTGCAAGGGCGCAAGCCTAATCTCTCAGGCAAAAGGACAGGGTCGGATGCAGGCGGTAATCCCGCTTGTGCGGTAACACAGTGTGTAATTGTGTGAAACGTATGATGAACTGTAACCGGCCTACAGAGTACAAGCTCCTGCAGGCCGGTTTTTAATTGACATGAGGGGTGTTGTTATGAGGGTTTTCAGGATCAGAGGTGATACAGGGTAATATTGTAAGGCTGTGTCGTTGACGCAGTGCCTGATAGGGCAGTGACCGGACATGATTCCGGAAATATGAAAGGGAAGAAGGAAAACAATTATGACTATGGAACAAATTAATGCTCTTGTCAATGATATTGACAGTTTTGTATGGGGCCCTGTGATGCTGGTCCTGCTGGTAGGTACCGGCGTGTATCTGACCTTTAAGCTGAACTTCCGTACCTGGCGGAACCTGCCGTACGCATTAAAGAGCGTGCTGGGCAAAGATGCCCGTACCACGAAACGCGGCCACGGCGACGTTTCCCCGTTCTCAACCCTGATGACTGCGCTGGCAGCGACGATCGGTACCGGTAATATCGTCGGTGTGGCGACGGCCATGTTCTCCGGCGGCCCCGGCGCCCTGGTCTGGATGTGGATCTCCGCCTGCTTCGGCCTCACCAGTAAGTTTGCGGAATGTATGCTGGCGGTAAAATACCGTGAAGTGAATGCCAAAGGTGAAATGGCCGGCGGTCCTATGTTCACCATGAAGAACGCGCTGAAAAACAAATCCCTGGGCGCTACGTTAGGTTTCCTGTTTGCGCTGTTTGCGGTGCTGGCATCCTTCGGTATCGGCAACCTGACCCAGGCAAACTCCATTTCCTCCGCGCTGGAACAGACCTTTAATATTCCCATCACCGTAACCGGTATCGGTCTGACGATCCTGTCCCTGGTCATCATCCTGGGCGGTATCAAGACGATTTCCAAGGTTTCCTCCGTTCTGGTTCCTTCCATGGCAGTTCTGTATGTGGTTGCCGGCCTGGCGGGTATCCTGAGTAACTTAAGCGCCATTCCCAACGGTCTGTACCAGATTTTCGTAATGGCTTTCAGTCCGGACGCAATCGGCGGCGGCGTACTGGGTACGATTACCGTCAGCGTCATGAATGCGGTTCGCTTCGGCGTAGCCCGCGGCTGCTTCTCTAACGAAGCCGGTATGGGTTCCGCAGCTATCACTGCTGCAGCGGCTCATACAGATGACCCGGTTCGCCAGGGTTACATCAACATGACCGGTACTTTCTTTGATACCATCGTTGTCTGCACCATTACCGGTCTGGTTATCGCTTCCTCCGGCGTGCTGGGTACCACTGCTCCCGACGGCACCCCGCTGAAAGGCATCGCCCTGACTATCGCTGCATTTGAAAAATTTGTAGGCCCGGCAGGCAGCTACATCGTTTCCATTGGTATCCTGCTGTTTGCGTATTCCACCATTTTAGGTTGGGAATATCACGGTGAAAAAGCGTTTGAATATCTGACCGGACATCACAAATACAATATCATTTACCGCGTACTGTTCTCCCTGACCGCGTATGTAGGCGCAACCCAGACCCTGGAACTGGTTTGGAACCTGTCCGATATTTTCAACGCGCTGATGGCAATCCCCAACCTGATCTGCATGATCCTGCTGGCTGATGTACTGAAGGAAGAAGTGGAACGGTTCCAGCCCATCCTGGAAGCTGAAGAAGCGGCGAAGAAACAGGCTGCGGAAGACTGAGTTAATTCAGATTCAATTATCGTGCGCATTTTTCTAAAAAGAAGAAATCTGCTTTCGAAAACATAACATCTTTTAGCAGAAAAAAGGAATAACGATGCGCCTCTGTAACCGGAGCAACCCGGATGCAGGGGCGTATTTTTTGTCTTTTTCTGTCTGTCGGTTTGTGGTAAAATAGAAAAGAATTTATGAATCATACAAAAGCAAATTGACGGTTGAAAACGAACCATAGCATTACGTATATGTTCGGAGGATTTAAATGGACAGTATCACAAACCTGAACCCGCAGCAGCAGGCTGCGGTGGAAAATATAAACGGCGCCATGCTGATCCTGGCGGGGGCCGGCAGCGGCAAGACAAAAGTGCTGACCTGCCGTATCGCGCACCTGCTGGAGCTGGGGGTGCCGCCTTATAAAATTCTGGCAATTACCTTTACCAACAAAGCGGCCAAAGAGATGCGTTCCCGGGTGGACGCCATGGTGGGGCCTGCGGCGAAGGATGTGTGGCTGTACACCTTTCATGCGTTCTGCGCCCGCTTTTTGCGGACGGAGGTGGAGGTGCTGGGCACCCATAAAGGAAATTTTGCGATTTATGACGCGGCAGATCAGAAGAATCTTCTGAAGTCGATTTTAAAAGAAATGAACCTGGATGAGAAACGCTTTCCGCCCGCTGCGCTGCAGAATGCGATTTCCAACGCGAAGAACCAGCAGCAGGACGCGGCGTCTTTCGCCAGG
Source organism: Acidaminococcaceae bacterium (assembly GCA_017460905.1). Taxonomy (GTDB): domain Bacteria; phylum Bacillota; class Negativicutes; order Acidaminococcales; family Acidaminococcaceae; genus Succiniclasticum. The sequence continues at coordinate 9,164 of JAFTZZ010000224.1, forward strand.
CTGGCAGGCGATTTTTTTGAGCAGAAAGCTGCGGAAGTGTACGAACTGTATGAAAAACGGCTGCTGGCCAATAACGCCATGGATTTCGACGACTTGCTGATGCTGACTGTAAAAATTCTGGCGGAGTTTCCGGAGGTGCGGGAAAAATATCAGCAGCGCTTCAGCTATATTATGATTGATGAGTATCAGGATACCAACCGGACCCAGTATCTGCTGACCCGCTATCTGGCGGGGGATGCAGGGAACCTGTGCGTTGTGGGTGATGCGGACCAGAGCATTTACGGCTGGCGCGGCGCGGATATCCGTAACATACTGGATTTTGAAAAGGATTATCCGAAGGCGACGCTGCTGAAGCTGGAACAGAATTACCGTTCCACTTCCATGATTTTGGACGCTGCCAATGCGGTGATTGAAAATAATACGGGCCGCAAGCCGAAGAAGCTGTGGACGAAAAATCCCACAGGTACGGCAATTACCTATTACAATGCGATGGATGAGCGGGATGAAGCCCGCTTTGTAGTGGAGCAGGCGCAGCAGCTGATTCGCGGCGGAAAATTTTCCTATGGCGATATGGCGGTGCTGTACCGCACCAACACCCAGTCCCGCGTGTTTGAAGAGATGCTGATCAAAAGCGGCATCAGCTACAGCATGGTGGGCGGCATCAAGTTTTATGACCGGAAAGAGATCCGGGATGTGATGGCCTACCTGAAGCTGCTGTACAATCCCTATGATGCGCTGAGTCTGCTGCGGATCATCAATGTTCCCAAGCGGGGTATCGGGCAGGCGACGATCAATAAAATGCAGGATTATGCTAACGCGCAAGGGGTTTCCCTGTTTGAGGTCATTACCAATGCAGCGGCGGTGCCGGGACTGAGCCCGCGGTTTATCACCAAATTGGATGAAATGAGTCAGATCCTGTTTGACCTGATGGGAGAAGTTGATACCGTACCCGTAGAACAGCTTATTGAAGATGTAATGAACAAGACCGGGTATCTGGAAGAATTGCAGGCAGAGCGGACGCCGCAGGCGGAGAGCCGGGCGGAAAACCTGCAGGAGCTGGTCAGCGTGGCGCAGGATTTTCTGAAGGACGAAGGGGAAGAAAAGACGCTGGCGCATTTTCTGGAGCACGTGGCGCTGGTATCCGATATTGACGACGCCCAGCTGGACAACGACCGCTTTACGCTGATGACGCTGCATTCCGCGAAGGGTCTGGAATTTCCTGTGGTCTTTCTGGCGGGGATGGAGGAAGGACTGTTTCCCCACGCCCGCAGCCTGATGGATGACGAACAGATGGAAGAAGAGCGGCGTCTGTGTTATGTAGGCATTACCCGCGCCAAACAGGTTTTATATCTTACCGGTGCGAAGACCCGTACCATTTACGGGCGGACAAATTATTCGGAACCGTCCCGCTTTCTGGAAGAGATTCCGGAAAAGCTGGTGCGGGAATATCAGCGGCCTTCTGTGAGTGGTGGCTATCGCGACACGCAGGGCTACAAGAGCCGGGGAGGATATGGTTCGTCCGGGTCTGGCTACGGCGGATATGGGAGAAGTGATTTCAACCGCAATGGCGCCTACGGGCAGAGTTCGTTCCATCGTGACGGATACGGAACATCTTCTGCTTATCGCAGTAACGACTATGACGATGAGGGCGGTGTTGTCATCGGCGGCGGTCACCGGAAACAGAGCATTCCCGACAGCCGGGTGAGCGCTTCCCTCAGTGAACGGTTCAAGGAAGAAAGCAAAAAGACCAGCGGCCTGTTCAGCAAAATCCATACGGATTTTGTACCGGAAAAACCGGCAGGGGCCGCATCCACCTTTGCCATCGGCGACAGGGTCAGCCATAAAAAATTTGGCGAAGGCACGGTTGTCAGCGTGAAGAATTCCGCAGACGGCCAGGAGGTCAAGGTGGCGTTTGCGGGTGCCGGCATCCGCAGCCTGCTGACAAAATATGCCGTGCTGAAGAAGCTGTGATTATATGAAAAAACGCACAAAAGCAATCACTGCAAAGGAAAGGCGATGCAAAACTGTGCGCAATGTTTTGCTTATGCCTTTATCTTTGCAGTGGAATTTTACTAACTGATTTTGCTCTATGTTAAGTGAGCATCAATGAAATTTTTACGTGTTATGTGATACAAGTTGCTAGGATTCGATTAAAGTATTTTAAATTTGACAACAGCAAATGGTTATGCTATATATAACATAAGGAAAGTGAGGATATAGTGTCCAGTTTCATAGTTGATTTTTATAAAGAAGCGGATGGAAGCAAGCCGCTCAGTGAATTTATCAAATCCCTTGATATGAAGATGAGAGCTAAAGTGGTGGCAAATCTTCATCTTTTGGAAGAATATGGAAATTTAGCAAGGGAACCGTTGAGCAAACTTCTTGAAGATGGTATTTTTGAGGTTCGTACAATTGAAGGAAATGATATAGTTCGGATTCTTTATTTTTTTGACGAAGGAAAAATAATTATAGCGACCAACGGGTTTGTGAAAAAACAGCAAAAGACGCCAAGGAGTGAAATTGTTTTGGCGAAAAAGTGTAGAGAGGACTACTTTTGCAGAAAGGAGGCTGGAACCTATGAGTGATTTACAGGATTTGACAAATGAGTTGATGCAGGACCCTGAGTTTAAAAAGGAGTACGAATCTCTTCAGCCTGAAATGGATATTACAAGAGCTATACTTGATGCAAGGATACAGGCGGGCCTGACACAGATGCAGCTTTCTGAAAAGTCCGGAATCAGTCAGGCGGATATCAGCCGTTTGGAGAGGGGAACACGGAACCCGAGTCTTTCACTTCTGAAACGTTTGGCGGAGGCTATGGATGCGACGCTTCGGATTGAGTTTGTTCCCAGAAAACATATGGGTTAATCATTTATGGTGCCGGTGCCGATTAGGCTCCGGTATCTTTTTGTCTCTATGAAAACCTCGCCATAGTGGCGAGGTTCCGTGGAGCTTAAGCGATGAGTATAGAACGTAACAAATAAAAAATCCTAACGTGTTACAATGTCGATGACCTGCCAGTCACGCCGAACA
>JAFTZZ010000021.1 GCA_017460905.1 Acidaminococcaceae bacterium
ACGCAGGTTATCCGTCAGGCCGATGATCTGCTCTGGCGAGGTATTGGCCTGTTTGGCCAGCTCTGCGGAAGACGTAAACATGAGCGCAATACGGGCCTGTTCCCCGGTGGCCGCATCCCAGCCCAGGGATTCCAGCAGCTTGTTGCAGTATTCCATACGGCAGGCATCCATGCCGGCAGGCTTAACGGCTACCATACGGCTGAAATCCTGCAGCATTCCGGCAACATTGCCGCTTTCCTCCAGCGTATCCTGATACAGCTTTTTGTCTAACAGGTTCCGGATAATGGCCTTTACTTCATCATATTTAATCGGTTTAACCAGAAAATTGTCGGCGCCGACCTTGTATCCGTGAATCCTGCTTTCCAGGTCCTCCAGTGCCGTCAGCATCACCACCGCAATCGACCGGGTACGGGTATCCCGCTTCAGCGCATCGCAGACTTCGTAGCCGGACATGCCGGGCAGCATAATATCCAGCAGGATCAGATCCGGAGGTTCCTGCCGGGCAATCTCCAGGCAGGAATATCCTTCTGTAGCAGTACGGACGATATAGCCCCAGCTTTCCAATACATCTTTTAACATACTGCTCAACTGTTCGTTGTCATCTGCTATTAAAATCGTATGCTCCATGTCCGCTCCTTTTCCTGATTTATCAACCGCGGCTTATATTTTCGCGATTCACACTGCATCTGCTTCCTGCGGCCTACCTGTCGCTGTCACCGGTATCGTTGGCGTCCAGCTGGTTCATCATTTCACTTTCCCCGTAATACCGGACAATGATCTGCATCCTGCCCCGCAGGTTCAACTTGGCGAGAATGTTACTAATATGGGTCTTTACGGTCGGCGCGCTAATAAACAGCTTCTCGGCAATCTGCTTATTCGAATACCCTTTGCAGAGCAGCCGTATAATTTCGTACTCCCGCCGGCTGATACGGTCATCCCGCATACGGACAGGCAGAAGGTTCTCTTTTTTCGGCGTTTTGTCATCAGAAAGGAAGAGATTCATATTGAGCAGCCGCAGCATGCTGTCCAGCAGCAACAGCATCTCCTCCGTCTTTTCCTTGGTATATGTGGAAATATGGAAACGTTTTTTCAGATGTTCGGGAATCGGGCTATTGGTATAGGTAAACCCTCCCACAGCGGCATAGGCGGCCAGCCGGTTGTTGAAAAAGGCAGGCACATAAAGACCGGTGATGCCAAAGGGGCAGACATGGGTGAAGGGCTTGCCCTGCTGCATTTTTTCCTTATTAAGTTGGAAATTTTCCTGGCAACGGACGGCATGCTCCTTTTCAATCGTGAAGCAAAACAGGTTGTTTTTGGATCCCACCGTCAGCGGCTGTCCGTTCAGGTCCAGAAAAATAAGGCTTACCCCGTAAATCCCGGCAAAATTATCCTGAAAGCTCTGCAGCTTCTCCTTTCCCACAAACTGAAGCCACTGCGTAACCAGTTTTCCCTGTTTCTTCATGATCAGCCCTCTTTAATCCACTAAACACGCTTACTGAAACACCGATTCACCCGCGCACCTGTCGGCAATCGCATAATTGCATGTAATCAATGTTTTCTTACAATTATCATGGTTAGTATATGGATTCACTGTATATTTCACAATACATAAAAGGGGTGAAATAGGGATTGAAAATTTCGCCGCTGATCCGGTAATCCCGCAAAAAGTAATACTAAGTTCTCAAAAATGCAAAAGAAGTACCGCTGTCATTCTTATTCAGCTTCCTATCTGCAATTAGTCGTAGTAACAGGGTGTAGTCCGTATTTTTTTTCGGATTTCCGGCGAATGTAGAAACAAAATAGAATATGCTAAAGTGATTATGCAACTGTGAGACGCAAGTATTAATGTGGGACTCATTTAAAAAGGAGGAGTTATTATGGCTCAGTCCACAAAGTGTCTTATTCTTCTTGCGGTAATTGCCCTATTCTTTGTTACCGAAATCATCCCTCTGGCAATCACTGCTACCGCAGGCGCAGTCGCCTGCGGCCTGCTGGGATTCATCCCGGCGAAACAGGTATTCAGCGGCCTCTCCAACTCCACCGTCGTTCTGTTTGCGGGTATGTTCATTGTCGGCGCGGCAATGTTCTATACCGGTCTGGCACAGAAGGTCGGCGAAACGGTTGTACGCTTCACCGGCACCGGTGAAAACAGCCTGATGTTCGGCGTTATGGTAGTTTCCGCTGCATTATCTTCCGTACTTTCCAATACCGGCACCTGCGCCTGCCTGATGCCCGTTGTATTAGGCATCTGCTCCGCAGCAAAGGTTCCCGCTTCCCGGGAACTGATGCCTCTGGCCTTCGGCTGCGGCATCGGCGGTATCATCACATTGGTAGGTACGCCTCCTAACATCATCGCGGCCGGTGCGCTGGGCGCGGCAGGCTTCGAGCCTTTCGGATTCTTCGAATTCGCAAAGATCGGCGTTCCCCTGACCCTCGGCGCCATCGTTTACATGATGCTGTTAGGCAAACACCTCATCCCGAAACGGGAACTGGATGCCGACCAAGAAATCGAGCAGGAAATTGAAGCGAACAAAACTTCTTCCAGCAAGATGATCATCTCCGGCATTATTTTACTGGTTGTAATTCTGGTTATGGCTCTGGGTATCAAAGGTATTACCCTGGAAATGGCTGCCATCATCGGCGCGCTGGTCTGCGTACTGACCGGCTGCCTGACTGAGAAACAGGCCTATGCTTCCATCGACTGGGTAACGATTTTCCTGTTCGCAGGTATGATGCCTGTATCCACCGCTATGGACAAGACCGGCGCCGGTAAGGTTATCGCTCAGTGGGCCGTTGGCCTGATGGGCGGTTCCCCGTCCCCGATGGTGGTTACGATTGTACTTTTCATCCTGTCCTGCGGCCTGACCCAGTTCATGTCCAACACGGCGTCCGCAGCGCTGCTGTGCCCCATCGGCATCGCGATTTCCAAACAGCTGGGTGCATCCCCGCACGCAGTACTGATGGCGATCGCTGTTGCAGCCTCCTGCGCCTTCGCGACCCCGGTAGGCACACCGCCTAACACGCTGGTTCTCGGCCCCGGCGGTTACAAGTTCATGGACTATGTAAAAGCAGGTACAGGTCTGGTTATCGTATCCTTTGTCATTTCCGTAATCCTGATTCCTATGTTCTGGCCTTTCTTCCCCGGCAAGTAATATAAAAGGAAAGAAACAGCAGATTGGTAAGGACTCAAACGCTTTACCCGGCCGCCGTGGCTCACAGGCGGCGGCCGGTTTCATGATTGTTATGCTGACGGATGGAACAGTCGATTCCTCTGCAAGCAGCCTGGAAACAATCATGAAAGAGTTTTACAGTTGCAACAGTTTCCCAAATAATTATCCTATTGTCTTTATCCAAAACCAAATTAACTATTAAGAAACGAGGAACGAAATTATGGATGCACTTATCGTATCATTACAGTCCGTATGGAACGACTCCGGTTTTGAGGGACTGACCAGCGGCAACGTAATCATGCTCCTGGTAGGCTTAGTATTGCTGTACCTGGCTATCGGCAAAGGCTTCGAACCCCTGCTGCTGGCCAACATCGCTTTCGGCTGCCTGCTGGGCAACATCCCCAAGACCGGTTTTACCACTGAACCCGGCGTTATGCAGGTTATCCTGTACGGTATCAACAACGAAGTATTCCCGCCGCTGATCTTCTTAGGCGTTGGCGCCATGACCGACTTCGGCCCCCTGATTGCCAACCCGAAGACCCTGCTGCTGGGCGCTGCTGCCCAGGGCGGCGTATTCATCGCCCTGATCGGCGCCATGGTGCTGGGCTTTGACCTGCGCGAAGCAGCCGCTATCGGTATCATCGGCGGCGCTGACGGTCCTACCGCAATTTACCTGACCATGAAGATGGCTCCCCATCTGCTGGGCGCTATCGCGGTTGCCGCTTATTCCTACATGTCTCTGGTCCCGCTGATCCAGCCGCCTATCATGACGCTGTTCACCAGCAAAGCTGACCGCCAGATCAAAATGGACCAGCTGCGTACCGTTACCAAGTTTGAACGTATCATTTTCCCGATTTTCTCCACCATTTTCATTTCCCTGCTGCTGCCTCCGGTATGCGCCCTGATCGGTATGCTGATGTTAGGCAACCTGTATAAGGAAGCCGGCTGCCTGGACCGTCTGAACGACACTGCCCAGAACGCCCTGATGAACATCGTAACCATCATGCTGTCCGTAGGTACCGGCCTGACCATGGAAGCGGAAAAGTTCCTGAAATATGATACCATCCTGATCATCTGCTTAGGCCTGGTTGCTTTCGCAGCCGGTACGGCAATGGGCGTATGGTTCGGCCAGCTCATGAAGATCGCTTCCGGCGGAAAGATCAACCCGCTGATTGGTTCCGCAGGCGTATCCGCTGTTCCGATGGCAGCCCGTGTATCCCAGATTGTCGGCCAGAAAGCAAACCCGGCCAACTTCCTGCTGATGCACGCCATGGGTCCGAACGTAGCAGGCGTTATCGGTACTGCAGTAGCAGCCGGTACCATGCTGGCCATGATTGGGCCTGCTGGCAAATAATCCTGTAATAATCACACCGCAGCGGGCGTGATTATTAATACTTAACTTCACTCCTCCTCTACTCCTGCGAGGACGTGAGACACCCTCGCGGAAAACGGTTGATTGAGCGTCCACCGTATCGGTGAAGTTAAAAACTAAAACACCCTGCGTATTTTCGTTTATACGAAGATGCGTCAGGGTGTTTTTCTGTTTCACTTTTGCTATGTTGTTATCTGATTATAAATTTCCAAAATAGGTTTTCTTCAGCTGCACAAACGCCGCGCTGTCACGGTAACTGCGCAGAGCCTCGTTCAATTTGGCCAACAGCTCCTTATTGCCTTTGGCAACCGCGATGCCGATGCCTTTATCCTTTGTATCCGGTATTTCCGCGCAAATTGCCAGCTTCGCCTTAAAGTTGTTGGAAACGTAAGCTTTGGCAGTGTAGTTGTCCATGATGGCAAAATCCGCCTTCTTGTTTACCACAAGGTTAAGGGCTTCTTCCGCGCCGCTGCATTCAACAACATCTTTGGAATACTCTTTCGCCACCTTGGCCGGCAGCGTACCGACTTCCGCAGTCAGTTTTTTGTCTTTGATGGCGTCCAGGCCGCCGGCTTTTGCGTCAGCAGGACCTACTACCACAAAGCCGCTGTCCAGATAGGGTTCCGAAAAATCCGCCATCTTGCTGCGTTCCTCCGTAATCCCCATGCAGGAGATGACGACGTCCACCTGCTTATCGTTCAGGGAAGGCAGCAGGTTGTTGAATTCCAGATTCACATATTCAACCTTTGAATATCCCATTCCTTTCGCGACAGCGTTCATCAGCTCAATGTCAAACCCGGTATAGGTCTTTGACGCTTCCCGGTAGTACTCAAAGGGCGGGTAGTCCGCGTCGGTGCCTACGCGCAGCACCTTTTCCGCAGCAGCCGGTTTCTGGGCGGGCGCTTCCGTTTTTTGCGTTCCTCCGCAGCCAGCGAGGGCAAACAGGCAAATCATCGCTAATACAAAGCTTACTATTTTTTTCATTGAGTAACCTCCTTTTGCCTGCCGGACATGCAGACACATCGTTCCTTACTATACATATACTGTTTGCCAGATTTCCCAAACTACACAGAAGGATTTTACTGCTTTTTAAGGGGAGTCCCCGGAAAGGCAGAACCTTTCCGGGATCGCCTTTATTTCAAATCAGAACTTTTTATACAGCACGCGGCAGGCATTGAGTACGCACAGCACAGATACGCCCGTATCCGCAAATACTGCCGCCCACATGGACGCATAGCCGAAGAGGCCTGCTGCCATGATGATGACTTTTACAACCAGAGCGAACACTACGTTCTGCCAGGCCACGTTGTTGACCGCCTTGGCAATGGCAATCGCTTTCGGAATCGCGCTCATTTCGGAGTTCATGAAGACAACGTCCGCCGCTTCGATAGCCGCATCCGCGCCACTGCCCATGGCCGCGCCCACATCGGCGCCTGCCAGTACCGGCGCGTCGTTGATGCCGTCGCCTACGAACATGACACCGCCGAATTTGTTGCGCAGGTTGTTCATTTCATTCAGCTTATCCTGCGGCAGCAGTTCCGCACGTACTTCCTGGATGCCCGCTTCCTTCGCAACGGCTTCCGCTTCCTTCCGGGCGTCGCCGGTAAGCATAACCGTCGTCAGGCCCAGCTTGGTAATATCCGCCACAGCCTGCTTCGCGTCGTCTTTCAGGGTATCGCGGATCAGCATACTGCCTAGATAGGTTCCGTTCTTCGCTACCAGCACTTCACTGCCGTAATCGGCAGCCTGATAACCGCTGAAATCAATCTTGTAACGGTTCATCAGACGAGTGTTGCCGGCCAGCAGCACATCGCTGCCGTAGTAGGCTACCAGGCCTTCGCCGGCGATTTCTTCAAACCGGTCCGGACGCTGTA
>JAFTZZ010000225.1 GCA_017460905.1 Acidaminococcaceae bacterium
AAATATTAATCAGGGCAGCTGCCGCAAAATTAATGTTTGAAACCCAGGCAGCGCCAAGTATATGAAAGGCAGCCACGGAAGTCAGCTGCCAGACGGCAACCGCTTTCAGGGCAGCGCCAAACAGCATGTTCCACATGGGAACCGCCGTTTTTCCGATTCCCTGCAGCGCCCCCGTCGTCACCTGGAAAACCCCCAGAAACGCAACGGACGGCGCCAGATGGGCGATGACCGGCGCCGCTTGCAGCGTGCCATACAGCGTGCCGGAAATCGGTCCGGCCAGCACGTACATTCCTACCGCAGCAGGCAGGACCAGCAGCATACAGATTTTAAGCGCGTTTGTCGTTTTGCGTAAAATTTCGTCGGTACGCTGCAGCGTACAGGCCTCCGAAACCGCCGGCACCAGACTGGCAGCCAGCGACATGGTCGGTATGGTCGCCATCATCAGCAGGGGCTGGGCCATACCGGTAAGATAACCAAACAGCGTGGTCGCTGCTTCTACCCCAAACCCTGCCCTGCCTAAGGCATTCGGCACCAACAGCATGTCAATGCTGCTGGTGACGGGGATCAGCAGGTTCGCGCAGGTAACCGGAATTGCCAGCAGGACCAGGCGTTTTGCAATCGTAATTACGCTTTCCTGCACCGTTTCTTTCTGTTGGCTGATTTTTTCCTGCCAGTCTTTACGCGCCCTGCGGTAAAACCAGCAGAGCACGATAATTCCCATGATTCCTCCCGGAACAGCGCCGAAAGCCGCGCCTGCCGCAGCTTTTTCCAAACCGCTGGGCAGCAGGTAATAAGCAAGTCCGATCATGGTCATCACCCGGACCAGCTGCTCCAGGATCTGGGAAACCGCCGGCGGCGTCATCATCTGGTAGCCCTGGAAATATCCCCGGAAGCTGGCCAGGATACTGGAAAACAAAACGGCAGGCGTCAGTACTACCAGCGCCAGGTACGCACGGCTGTCACGAAGCCAGCCGCTGCTTACAAGATAGCCGGCCAGCCCGTACAGCGTCAGGGCAAACACGAGGCCAAAGAGCGCCATCAGGCCCAGCGTCACTTTAAAAACCCGATGCGCCTGGGCGTAATCATTTCTGGCCACCTTTTCCGCCACAATAATAGAAACCGCAACAGGAACGCCGGCCGAACATACGGAAAGCATGAGCAGGTAAACAGGATACGCCATCTGGTACAAACCGATTCCCTCGCCTCCCAGCAAACGGGAAAGCAGGATACGGTTCACCGAGCCGATGACCTTGACCATTAACCCGGCAACGGTTAAGATCAACGCTCCCTTCAGAAATTTATCCTTACCCATTTTACGGCTCCCATCACAGTTTAATTATTACATCCCTATTTTATCAGCTTCGTCAGATTTTTATCAAGCCATGCCAGCGGCTCAATTTCCAGCGAAGCCGTCCGGAACAGCAGCGTCGTTTCATTGCCGGGAAGCAGCTTCATATAACGGCTGTTTTTCTCCACCATCTTCACCAGCGCTGCGCCGTTCACCTCCGGCTGCGGCGCAAAAGCGATACGGATCGTACCCGCCCGGACATTGATCCGCCGGATTTTCAGCTTCCGGCACAGGGCCCGCACTTTGGCCAGCCTCCATAAAAGTTCCACTTCTTCCGGCGGCGTTCCGAAACGGTCGATGATCTCATCCATCAGGTCGTCTTCCTCACCCCAGCGCAGGTCCGCAAAACGCCGGTACAGCTCCAGCTTATATCTGGGGTTGGCAATATAGGTGTCCGGAATATACGCATTCAGCGGAATTTCCAGAATCGGGTCCGGTTCCCGCTCCTCTGACATCTGTCCGTTCTGCAGCCGTTTGATTGTCTGCTCCAGCAGATCGCAGTAAGCGGCAAATCCGATTCCCGCGATATAGCCATGCTGCTGCGGTCCCAGCAGGTTGCCTGCGCCCCGGATCTCCAGATCCCGCATGGCAATTTTAAACCCGGCCCCCAGCTCCGTAAAATCACGAATCGCCTGCAGGCGTTTGGACGCCACTTCGCTGAGGGATTTATTCCGTTTATACATAAAATACGCATAGGCCAGACGGGAAGAACGCCCTACCCTGCCCCGCATCTGGTACAGCTGGGACAGGCCGAAGTTTTCCGCGCCGTCCACGATAATGGTGTTGGCCAGCGGCACATCCAGCCCGTTTTCAACGATCGTGGTACACAACAGAACGTCACAGCTGCCTTCATAGAACGACATCATGGCTTCTTCCAGCCGTTCCTCGTTCATCTGCCCGTGCCCCACACGCACGTTGATGCCCGGCGCCAGCTTCCGCAGCCGTTCCGCGATCGCCGGCAGTCCGCTGACCCTGTTGTGAATATAATAAATCCGTCCGCCCCGGCGCAGTTCCCGCTCCAGCGCTTCCTTGATCATGCCTTCGTTGTATTCCGCCACATAGGTCTCTACCGGAAGGCGGTCCTCCGGCGGTGACTCAATCAGACTCATATCGCGGCTGCTGACCAGCGCCATGTGCAGTGTCCGGGGAATCGGCGTGGCAGACAGCGCCAGCACATCGATACCCTTTTTCCACTGCTTGATCTTTTCCTTCTGGGCCACGCCAAAACGCTGCTCTTCATCAATAATCAGCAGCCCCAGGTCATGGAACTGCACGTCAGCCTGCAACAGGCGGTGCGTACCGATTACGATATCAATATCCCCCTGCTCCAGTTTTTTCAGCGTCTGGTTCACGTCCCTGCCGGAAACAAACCGGCTGACCATGGCAATACGCACGCCAAACGGCTCCAGACGTTCCCGACAGGTAAGCAGGTGCTGCTGCGCCAGTACCGTCGTCGGCACAAGCAGCGCCACCTGTTTTCCGTCCAAAACAGCCTTAAACGCAGCCCGCAGCGCAACTTCCGTCTTTCCGTAACCTACGTCACCGCACAGCAGACGGTCCATAGGCACCGGTTTTTCCATATCCGCCTTGATTTCCGCAATGGCTTTCAGCTGATCCGGCGTTTCCTCAAAGGGGAAACGCTCCTCAAACTCACGCTGTAACTCAGAATCCGGCGAATACGCATAGCCGTTGGTAATCTTTCGCAGCGCGTACAGACGGATCAGTTCTTCCGCCAGCTGGGTGATTGCCGTAGACGCTTTGGTCTTCATCCGTTTCCAGTCAGCGCCGCCCATCTTGGAAAGCTTGGGCGTAATGCCCTCGCTGCCCACATATTTGTGCAGCATGCCGACCTGGTCCACCGGCACGAACAGGCGGTCATTGCCTGCATACTGCAGCAGCAGGTAATCCCGGTGCAGCCCGTCCACCAGCATGTTTTCCACACCGATATAGCGGCCGATGCCGTGCACGTCATGCACTACATAGTCGCCGCCTTTAATATCTGTAAAATACTGCAGCTGCGCCCCTTTATGCTTCGACTTGAAGCGATGGCGGCGCTGCAGCCCGTAAATATCGTTTTCCGTCAGAAGCAGCCAGTTTTCATTCCAGAAACGGAAACCGCTGAACAGTTCCCCAAACCCCACATTGACTTTGGCCGCATCTTCCGGCGCATCAGCCAGGCAGACAGCAGGCACGCCCCGCTGCTGCAGGCTTTCGGTAATGCCCCGCGCCTTCAGCGCCGTACTCATCATAATATAAGGCTGGATCCCTTCGTCCAAAAGGTTCTGCAAATCTTCAAGCAGCCGGTCGATACTCCGGTTATACGAAGTTACCTTACGCGCCGGAACCTGGTTATGGGGCACAGCCGGAAAACAGTTCGTATCCAATGCGGAAACCGCGACAACCGTTTCTTTTTCCTCCAGCGCCCGTATCTCTTCCGGACTCCAGAGTTCCTCCTTGCAGTTTTCCCCTTCCTTATACAGATGGTCCAGCGTTTCAAAAAACTGCGAAGGCTCATCCATGACGAACAGCGTACCGGGCGCTCCATACTCCCGAAGGTACGCGTCAAACTGTTCATCCGTCTGCGACTGCAACGGAATGATCCGGATTTTATCCGTATTTTCCATGGACCGCTTCGTAGCCACATCAAAATAACGAATGCCGTCGATATCCGCGTCGAACCATTCAATGCGGGCCGGATTTTCGCTGTTCAGCGGAAATACATCAATGATTCCGCCCCGTACGGAGAACTGCCCGATGGTATCCACTTCTTCCGTCCGTTCATAGCCCATGGCAACAAGCTTTTCCATGAAGCGTTCCTGCTCCGTCGTCTCACCGACAGAAATTTCCAGACTGTTGCGCAATCGTCCAGATGGCCGCGCCTGCTTCTGCAGCAGCGCTTCCGCCGTAATAAAGACAATGCCCTTTTCATCGCCGGCCAGCATGCGCAGGGCAGTGGCACGCCCGGCCTGGATTTCCAGGTTGCGGCTGTCCGCCTGCACGCGGGGCAGATTGACAGGATAAAATTCCTGCAGCGGCATTTCCGGATATAAATACGCCAGCGTCTGCCGGTACTCCCGCACCGCATCCCGGCCGGAAACCAGCAGCGCCAGCGTGCCCGATGCAGCAACCGCTTCTTTCAGGGCGCACAAATACAAGGCTTTGATCGTTCCATCCAGCCCTGTCAGTACACAGCCCTTTTTCTTTTTATACAACGCCGCCGCTTCCTGCAGTTCTTTAACGGCAGCAAGGCGTTCCAGCAATCGTTCTTTCATGAATAGTATTAAACGAATTAATAATCACAAAAAGAGGTCAGGGCAAGGCCATGACCTCTGCAACTTTCAAGAGTAAAACCCTTTACTGTATGGTAGCACAAAATTTTCCGAAACACAACGTAAAAGTCTTCTATAAATAAAATGTATCAACGTAAATTATTTCCCGTACTTAACCGCAGCTGCGATGAAATCGCGGAACAGGGGGTGCGCATGGGTAGGACGGGATTTGAATTCCGGATGGAACTGGCAGCCCAGGAACCAGGGATGCTCGCTCTCCGGCAGCTCCACGATTTCTACCAGACGGTCGTCCGGGGAAATGCCGCCCAGCACCAGGCCTTTTTCCGTCATCAGGTTGCGGTACTCGTTATTGAATTCATAACGGTGACGGTGGCGTTCATAGACCAACGGCTGGCCGTAAGATTTTTCCGTCAGCGTACCGGGATATACCTTGCAGGGATACAGGCCCAGCCGCATGGTGCCGCCCTTGTCTTCCACGTCCACCTGATCCGGCATCAGATCGATCACTGCCGGCACATCCTGTTTGAACTCGCTGCTGTTAGCATCCGGCAGGCCGCAGACATTCCGGGCAAATTCAATGACAGCGCACTGCATGCCCAGGCAGATGCCGAAGAACGAGATCTTGTGTTCGCGGGCATAACGCACCGCGGAAATTTTTCCTTCAATGCCCCGGTCGCCAAAACCGCCGGGAACCAGAATGCCGTCCACGTCCGCAAACACTTTGTCCAGATCGGTGCCAGGCGCTTCAATCTGCTCTGCATTCACCCAGCGGATATCCAGATCCACTTCGTTATGGACAGCCGCATGCTTCAGCGATTCCGTAATACTGATGTACGCGTCCTGCAGCTCCACATACTTGCCTGCCACCGCAATGGTGATCTTGCGGTCGTAATGCTTCAGGATACGATTTACCATATCATGCCAGCCGGACATATCCTTCGGTCTCAAAGGCATATCCAGTTTTTTCAGCACGATATCGTCCATATGCTGTTCTTCCAGCAGCAGCGGCACTTCGTAAATGCTCTTTGCCGTCAGGTTCTGGATCACCGCTTCCTTATCCACATCACAGAACATGGCCAGCTTGGCGATCATATCCTCCGACATGGGGTGCTCGCTGCGGCAGACCAGGATATCCGGCGTAATGCCGATGCTGCGCAGTTCCTTTACGCTGTGCTGGGTCGGCTTCGTCTTCAGCTCGCCCGCCGCGCCGATATAAGGAACCAGCGTCACATGGATATACAGCACATCATTCTTGCCAACATCCTTTTTCACCTGGCGGATTGCTTCCAGGAACGGCAGGCTTTCAATATCGCCCACCGTACCGCCGATTTCCGTAATTACAAAATCCGCATTTTCATTATTGCCGACCCGGAACACCCGGGACTTGATTTCGTTGGTAATGTGCGGAATAACCTGCACCGTACCGCCCAGGTAATCGCCTCTGCGTTCCTTGGTGATGACAGCCTGATAAATTTTACCGGTAGTCACATTGGAACTCTTGGACAGGTTGATATCAATAAAGCGTTCGTAGTGACCCAGATCCAGATCGGTTTCCGCGCCGTCGTCCGTAACAAATACTTCGCCATGCTGATAGGGGCTCATGGTTCCCGGATCAATATTGATATACGGATCAAACTTCTGAACCGTAACCTTATATCCCCTGCTCTTCAGCAAACGCCCCAGAGAAGCGGCCGTGATGCCCTTGCCCAGTGAAGAAACCACGCCGCCTGTTACGAAAATATACTTGGTAGCCATTTTAATACCTGTCCCTTCCGCTTGCAATCATTTTCACGCAAACGCAGCCTTCATCCGCATAAACCAGTTACGCAGCCATCGTCTCCGTTTCCGTCGCAAACAATTGCAAAATAAAAATATTATTTTCTTAAAACTATTATAGAAATAAAATAAAGGAAACTCAAGTCAAAATTTACAGCCTTGCAAAATATGTCAAATCCGAAGGATTTCCCGAATGCATGTTACATTTTTTCCGGAGCGGATACGCCCAAAATGGACAATGCATGCCGCACCACATGCCCGACCGCCGTCACCAGGGCCAGCCGCGCCTGCTGCAGCTCTTCGTTGACGCCCAAAATCCGGCACTGATTATACGCGGAATGGAACAGCCCGGACAAATCGTATACGTAATGGGCGACCTGCTGCACCGCCCGTTCCTTCGCCGCTTCCGCCAGCATCTCCGGATACTCGCCCAGCTTTTTGATCAGGTCCACTTCTACCGGTTCCGTCAGCAGTTTATAATTGCCCCTGCCCTGTACGGTGATTCCCGCTTCCGCCACCTGCCGCATGATACTGCAGATACGGGCGTGGGCATACTGCACATAGAACACCGGATTGTCGTTGGATTTTTTGACCGCCAGATCCAGGTCGAAGTCCAGCTGGCTGTCAATGGAACGCATCACAAAGAAGAAACGCGCCGCGTCCGTCCCGACCTCATCGATCAGCTCATTCAGCGTTACGCTTTGGCCGGTACGCTTGGACATCTTCACTTCCTGTCCGTCCCGCAGGAGGCGCACCATCTGCAGCACCAGAATTTCCAGCTGCTCCGGCCTGAAGCCCATGCACTGCATGGCCGCCTTCATCCGGGCAATGTAGCCGTGATGATCCGCGCCCCACAGGTTGATGACCCGGTCGAAGCCACGGTTAAATTTATTGGTGTGATAGGCAATATCCGCCGCAAAATACGTAGGCACTCCGTTATCCCGGATCACGACGCGGTCCTTGTCGTCGCCGAATTCCGTAGACTTCAGCCACAGCGCGCCTTCTTTTTCGTACATGTAGCCTTTGTCCAGCAGTATATCGCAGGCTTCTTTAATTTTATTGGCCTCATGCAGCGACTTCTCGCTGAACCAAACATCGAAATGCACATTGAAGCGCTCCAGGTCTTCCTTCAGCGCCGCCAGTTTTTCCTGATACGCAATGGTTTTGAATTCTTCCAGCCGCTGCGCCTCATCCATCTGCAGGAAACGGTCGCCGTATTTGTTGATGATACGCTGGGCCGTATCGATAATGTCATGTCCGTGATACCCGTCCTCCGGGAATTCACAGGTCTTGCCCAGCAGCTCCAGATAACGGGCGTTGACCGAACGGGCCAGATTGTTCATCTGGTTGCCGGCGTCGTTGATATAATACTCCCGCTCCACATCGTAACCGGCGGCCTTCAGCAGAT
>JAFTZZ010000226.1 GCA_017460905.1 Acidaminococcaceae bacterium
GGCAAAGTAATGAAACGCGGCCGCCGTTAAAATTTCAAACTGCGTAGGCTGTTCACAGGCGCCCTTTTTCACCAGGCCGTCCGCAAAATCACGGACCGTCGTTATGATTTCCGCAAACGCGTCGTCGCTGATTTCCGTTTCGTTAATCTGTATCCGCTCGTTGTAACGGACCAGGTGCGGCGAGGTAAATTTTCCAACCCGCGTCCCCGCTTCCAGCAGGATCGTGGAAATCATAGTGGTAACGCTGCCTTTTCCGTTAGTGCCCGCCACGTGGATCGTTTTGATCTGGTTTTCAGGATGCCCAAGCACGAACAGCAGCTGTTTGATCCGTTCCATTCCCAGACGGATGCCAAACTGCCCCAGCCCTTCCAGATAATCAATACTTTCCTGATAATTCATAATATGCTGTTCTCCAGACTGGCACATTTTGCCCGGCAGTATATAGTACATGAATTGCCGTTTTATGCCAGACGCCTTATCAAATCGTTTTCAGGTACGCCAGCCGCTCTTCGATCGTCCTGATCTTTGCGGCAAACTCATCCGCCTTGGCCTGTTCCTTTTCCACAACCTCTTTCGGGGCCTTTGCCAGGAAGCCCTGGTTCTGCAGCTTACCGCTGACCCGTTTCATTTCCTTCTGCAGCCCTGCCAGTTCTTTGTTCAGGCGGGCGGTTTCCACGTCAACGTCAATCAGGCCTTTTAACGGCAGGTAAACCTCCACGCCTGCATTTACAGAGGCCATGGCATTTTCCGGTTTGGCTGTGTCGAAAGGCAGCAGTTCCAGTTCATCCACATTGGCAAGCAGGTGGATATACGCTGCATTTTCTTTAAATACGTCCCTCAATTCATCAGCTACCAGCAGAATCGCAGGCACCTTTTTGCCCGGGTTCGCATTCACCTGGGCGCGCATCTCACGAATGGACTTGATCGCATTCATAATTGCTTCCATACCTTTTTCCGCAGCTTTATCCTGTAAAGCCGGATCGGTCTGGGGCCAGGAACTGATCATGATGCTTTCGCAGTCATGGGGCAGCGCCTGGTAAATTTCTTCTGTAATAAAAGGCATATACGGATGCAGCAGCTTCATGGCGCCGGTCAGAACGGTCACCAGCACCTGCTGCGCCGTCGCCCTGGCCGCTTCACCGGATTTGCCGTACAGTCTGGGCTTGGCCAGTTCAATATACCAGTCGCAGATTTCGCCCCAGATAAAATCATAGATCGTACGTCCGGCTTCACCCAGCTCAAACCGGTCTAACAATGAAGTGACATCGGCAGCCACATCCTGCAGCCGGGACAGGATCCATCTATCCGCCAGTTCATAGGGCGCGCGTTCTGCGTCTTTCCGGTAGCCTTCCAGATTCATCAGCGCAAAACGAGAGGCGTTCCAGATCTTATTGGCAAAGTTCCGGGTCGCTTCCACACGGCTCCAGTAGAACCGCATATCGTTACCCGGCGTATTGCCCGTAATCAGCATGAAACGGAGGGTATCGCAGCCATACTGTTCAATGACCTGCAGCGGATCGATGCCGTTGCCCAGGGATTTGCTCATCTTGCGGCCCTGTTCGTCCCGGACCAGCCCGTGAATGAAGACCCGGTCAAAGGGAATATCTTTCATAAATTCCATGCCCATGATCAGCATGCGGGCTACCCAGAAGAAGATGATATCATAACCGGTAACCAGTACGCTGGTAGGATAGAACTGTTTTAACGTATCTGTCTGATCCGGCCAGCCCATAATGGAGAACGGCCACAGCGCGGAACTGAACCAGGTGTCCAGCGCGTCTTCATCCTGATGGACATGGCCGCCGCACTTCGGGCATTTGTCCAGGTCCGTACGGGAGGCAATCTCCGCCCCGCAGTCGTCGCAGTACCAGACGGGGATCCGGTGCCCCCACCAGATCTGGCGGCTGATGCACCAGTCGTGCATATTTTCCATCCAGCCCAGATAATTCTTGGTGAAGCGTTCCGGCACAAACTGGGTACGTCCGTCTTTAACACAATCGGTAGCGGCCTTCAGCAGCGGTTCCATTTTTACAAACCACTGGGTGGAGATCAGGGCTTCGATCGGACTGCCGCAGCGCTGGCAGTGGCCTACGGAATGCGGGCAGTCTTCGATTTTTACCAGCAGGCCCAGTTCGTCCAGATCTTTTACGATGTTCTTCCGGCATTCATACCGTTCCTGGCCTTCATACCGGCCGGATTCTTTGGTCATGATGCCGTCTTTATCAATTACGACGATCGCTTCCAGATTCTGCCGCAGGCTCATCTCATAGTCGTTGGGGTCATGGGCCGGCGTAATTTTAACAGCGCCGGTACCGAATTCCGTATCGACATAATCGTCGGCGATGATAGGGATCTCCCTGTTCATAATAGGAAGCAGTATCTTTTCCCCCACCAGTTTGCCATACCGTTCGTCCTTCGGGTTGACGGCCACCGCCGTGTCGCCGGGGATCGTTTCCGGACGGGTCGTGGCAATGGTCAGATACTCGCCTTCCCTGCCGATGATAGGATAATTGATATACCACAGATGTCCTTCGTCATCCTTGTGTTCCACTTCAATATCGCTCAATGCGGTATTGCAGTGTACACACCAGTTAGTAATACGGGTGCCGCGGTAGATCAGTCCCTTTTCATATAAAGAAACAAATACTTCCCGGACGGCGCGGGAGCAGCCTTCATCCAGCGTAAAACGGATGCGGTCCCAGTCGCAGGAAATACCCAGGCATTTCAGTTGGTCAATAATCCGGTTGCTGTACTGTTCCTTCCAGGCCCAGACGCGTTTCAGGAATTCTTCCCGGCCCAGGTCATAGCGGGTCAGGCCTTCCGTCTTTTTGATTTCTTCCTCAACCCGGATCTGGGTTGCCAGTCCGGCATGGTCATAGCCGGGAAACCAGACCGTATTATCACCCATCATACGGTGCCAGCGGATCAGGATATCCTGCAGGGTATTGTCCAATGCATGCCCCATATGCAGCTGCCCTGTAATATTGGGCGGCGGGATTACAATCGTAAACGGTTTTTTATCCGGATCGGGTTCTGCGTGAAAAAATTTGTGTTCTTCCCAGAACTGATACCATTTCTTTTCCACTGCTGCGGGATCGTATGTTTTGGGAATATTGTGTTCTTCTGCCATGTTCTTTCCTCCTAAAAAATAAAAAATCCTGCTGCGCATGCGCAGCAGGACGAATGACCGCGGTACCACCTGCATTCCTTATCCTGCCATATACAGGATAAAGCTCTTGATTATTACGTAACGCGTAACGCGGAAAAGCCTACGCATATGTACCGGCAAGCAGCCATACTTCAGCCTTTCAGTTCCCGGACTACCTTCCTGTGTTCCGACCGGGCATTTTCACCAGCCATGCCCTCTCTTCCGGTCTTTCCGCAGTACTCCTCCCGTTCATCACCTTTGTTTTGAAATTGTACTTTTTTAGTTTATCAATCCGATACTTCACTGTCAAGCAATATTTATACATAAACGCAGAAAATATTTTTAAAAATTTTTCATTCCGCAAATGCCTTTACCATGCGCCGAAGCCGATGCTAACTGGGGTTAGCGCATGTTAACATGATGAAAAGCCTATTGACAAATCATTGTGCCGGCCTTATTATTGTCGTTAATATCCGGAAGGCAGCATTAATTCCACTGCTTCAGCCTGAATTGCCTTTTTACTTTCTCAGGCACAAGCAGCGTCCGGCGTACGCAGCATCATAAAACGCCCAAATATTTTTTAAGGAGTGTTTTTATGAAATCACTGCATGTTACTTCAAACCGTGAAAAAATCGCCATGCGCATCTCCTGGTACAGCATCGCCGTCAATGTGTTCCTCTCTTTGGGCAAACTGGCAGCGGGCCTTCTGGGACATTCCGCAGCAATGGTATCGGACGCCATCCATTCCGCATCCGACGTATTCGCAACCTTTATCGTCATGGCCGGTATCCGCATATCCAGCCGCGCGTCGGACGAAGATCACCAGTACGGGCACGAGCGGCTGGAATGCGTTGCTTCTATCCTGTTAGCCGTAATTCTGGCCCTGACCGGTTTAGGCATCGGTTATGCAGGCATCGACAAGATCCTGAACCAGGATGCAGAAGCCCTGACCGTTCCGACGTTATTACCCTTGGTCGCAGCCATCGTTTCCATCGTTGTGAAAGAAGCCATGTACTGGTACACACGCCACTACGCCCTGATGCTGCAGTCGGATGCCCTGATGGCAGACGCCTGGCATCACCGCAGCGACGCCCTTTCTTCTATCGGAAGCTTCATCGGCGTATTGGGCGCACGCATGGGCTTCCCCCTGCTGGATCCCATCGCCAGCGTTGTGATCTGCCTTATGATTCTGCAGGCCGGCTATGAAATCTTTACAGGCGCCATCGATAAGATGGTAGATAAAGCCTGCTCCAAAGAAGAAGAGGACTCGATGCGCAGCAAAATCGTTTCCATTCCCGGGGTAGAGCATATCGACCTGCTGCACACCCGCCAGTTCGGCAGCCGTATCTTCGTTGACGTTGAAGTCAGCGCCGCAGATAATCTGACGCTGCTGCAGTCACACCAGATCGCGGAAGATATCCATCATTCCATTGAAAAAGATTTCCCTAATGTCAAGCACTGCATGGTGCATATCAATCCCGTCAGCGAAGTTTCCCACGAATGTTATCACCCGGGGAATGAATGACAGGCCTGGAAATCACTCCTCCGGTTCGGCCAAACCCGGCAACAATGAAAATACAGCACTGCCTTTCAGGCAAATAAAAAACCCGCATGGTCCAGATGCGGGTTTTTTATTTTTGCAGCTGTGTCAAAAGGAGAAGGAGAAGGATGGGAATTTTGCTAAATGACTTGTGAATAGCAAATTAAACATATCAAAAATATTTCGCCCTGCCAGATAACAAGAATAAGACCGTTCCTGCTTGCGCAACAACGGTCTTGATATCGTTCATTGGTACCTCCCCACTCTCACCTAGAAAGGCACTTCATGTCAAACATCACTATCCTGTCGCTCGCAGGTTAAGCACGGATGCTTATACAGTTCATTTTCCGGTTATACGGTGACGGGATCACATCGGGATTGCGCCGATTTAACAAACTGCACGAAATATTTATTTGATGTTTTAATTATAACGATTCCTATTAAGCTTGTCAAGCTAATTATTCAGGATTATTAAAAATTTTCCAATTTAATTTTCAATATTTACTTCGGAAGCGGCTTCCAGCACAGTCATGATGCGGTTAATGAACTCCAAACGCATCGCCGGCTGCGGAACCGAATACGCAGTAATCTGTGTATCCGAAAGTCCAAGGCTCTTCCGGATCGCGGCCACCTGTGACATAGCAGCGTTTTTGCTCAGCTTATCGGCTTTTGTCAGCACAATATGCACATTCAGGCCGCATTCCATCAGCCAGTTATAGGCTTCGATATCGCTGTCCATCAGCTTATGCCGGATATCGATAAGCTGGCAGACCAGCGCCAGGTTCGGCGCCTCCTCCAGATAGTTGCGGATAAATCCGGACCACTGCTCCTTATTCTTATGATTGGTACGGGCAAACCCGTATCCGGGAAGATCCACCAGATAAAACTGCGTACGGTCTTCTGCCGTTTCTGTTTTACGCTTCGCGTCCAGTCTGTAAAAATTCAGGGTCTGTGTCTTTCCGGGCGTTGAACTGACGCGTGCCAGTCCGTTCCGGCGGCACACTGAATTGATCAAAGATGATTTTCCAACATTAGAACGTCCGATAAATGCAACTTCAGGCAAATACGGCTTCGGATACTGCTCCGCGCGGACAGCAGAAGTAACAAATTCCGCACGGATAACATCCCAGTGTTCTTTTGTCATGGGTACCTCCTCTACATTTTAAAATTTACTGATTTACTTTTCCGCACCTATATTCCAACCAGTTCCATCAGCATTTCAAGCAAAAACTGCCCGTCCCGTCAGTTACGGCGGGAACGCGCGGCCCGCTCCCCTATCGTTCTGGCGACATAGACACCGCTGGCGCTGGCCTGGGACAGGCCTCTGGTAATGCCGGCCCCGTCGCCTGCGGCAAACAGGTTGGAAATCCGGGTCTCCAGGTTCCGGTCCAGCTCCAGCCGCGAACTGTAAAACTTAACCTCTACGCCATACAAAAGCGTATCGTCGTTCGCCATGCCGGGCGCAATCTTGTCCAGCGCATAAATCATTTCGATAATATCGTCCAGCTGCCGTTTTGGCAGGACCAGGCTCAGATCCCCCGGGGTCGCATGCAGGGTCGGCTGCGTGAAGCTTTTGGCGAGACGCCGCTCGTTAGTGCGGCGGCCTTTGATCAGGTCGCCAAAGCGCTGCAGCAGCACACCGCCGCCCAGCAAATTGGAGAAGGAAGCAATCCGCTTCCCGTATTGGTGGGGCTCTTTAAAGGGCTCCGTAAATTTATTGCTGACCAGCAGCGCGAAATTCGTATTCTGGCTCTGCCGTTCCGGATCCGCATAGCTGTGCCCGTTCACGGTAATGATGCCATCGGTATTTTCCGCCACCACATACCCGTTGGGATTCATACAGAATGTCCTGACCAGATCGTTATACTGCTTGGTCCGGTACACCAATTTCGCCTCATAGACTTCATCCGTTATATGCTTGAACACCGCAGCGGGCACTTCAACCCTGACCCCTACGTCCACCGCATTATTCGTGAAGGAAAGGCCCAGCTTTCTCCCCTGCTCCGTAAACCACTCGGCGCCGGCGCGGCCGGGCGCGGCAATCAGATACGTGCTGCAGATTTCTCCTTTTGCAGTGTCAAGGATAAATTTATCTTCGGCTTTGCGGAAGCTGTTCACCTTGGTATCGCAGAGGATATCAATCTTTTTTGCCAGGTCTTCATAGATATTTTCCATGATCTGCAGATTATTCTCTGTGCCCAGATGCCGCACTTTACCGTTCAGCAGATGCAGGTCAACGCCCAGCGCTTTACGCCCGATGGAAGAATTCTTTGTGGTAAAGGTTTCCCCCGGGGCGCCAAACCGGCAGTTGATGGAATCCACGTAGTCGATCAGTTCCATAACGGTTTCTTTCGGCAGATACTCCGGCAGCCAGCCGCCAAATTCCGTAGTGAAATTGTATTTCCCGTCAGAAAACGCGCCGGCGCCGCCAAAGCCGCGCATAATCGCGCAGGGCACACAGCGCAGGCAATGGTCGCTCTGCCCTGCAGCCAGCGGACAATGACGCCGGGTCACCGAATGTCCTTCCTCCAGCATGACCACCGAAAGCTCCGGAAATTTTTCACTGAACTCCCAGCAGGCAAAAATAGCTGCAGGCCCTCCCCCGATAACAGCCACATCATACATTTTCCGCATAATACCATCCCCCGCGACGTTAAATTACTTTTATATTACTCTTTATTTTTTTCCAGCGGCTTTAACGCCAGCTTCAGCACCTCGTCCATGTGGCTGACCGGGATAAAGCGGATATCGTTCCGCACCTTTTCCGGCAGTTCGGTCAGGTCCTGTATATTCCGTTCCGGCAGCAATACGGTCTTCACTCCATAGCGATGGGCCGCCAGCATTTTTTCTTTGATACCGCCAACCGGCAGCACCTTACCGGACAGCGTAATTTCGCCGGTCATGGCCAGGTCCGCCTTCACCGTCCGCCCGGTAAGCGCAGACACCATCGCCGTCACCATCGTGATACCGGCAGAAGGACCGTCCTTGGGAATCGCTCCCTCCGGCAGATGGATATGGATATCCGTCTTGTCGTAAAAATCTTCCTTCAGCCCCAGCTCGCGGAAACGGGACCGGATATAGGTGTACCCCGCACGGGCCGATTCTTTCATCACGTCGCCCAGCTGCCCGGTCAGGGTCAGGCCGCCCTTGCCTTCCACAGTCAGCACCTCGACTTTTAATAATTCCCCGCCTACGCTGGTCCAGGCCAGGCCAGTCACAATACCCACCTCTTCCCGGGCGCGCAGGTCGGACTCCAGATAAATGCACGGTCCCAGATAGTCCGTCAGGTTCTTGACCGTGATTTTCGCGTCCGTTTCCTTGTTGGTAACAATACGGTAC
>JAFTZZ010000227.1 GCA_017460905.1 Acidaminococcaceae bacterium
CGGAAGGCGAGGAACAGATGGAGCTTTTCTGCTTTGACAGCGGCCTGACCGGGGTCTGGATGGATTGGGCCGCAGGATTTGTGGAGAACTTTGATCCGGAGGCGGCGGGCTTTCCCCGGTCGCTGGAGTTCTGGAACGTCCGGGCCCGGACGCGAACCTCCGGCGAGTGGGTAAACGCCGGGACCGTCAGCTATGGCGTCAACAACAGCCTTGGCATCGAAGACTACGAGGGAAGCTGGAATGTGGGCCGGGACGAGGATGCCTGCTGGATCATCACCTCAGGCGTCCCGGGACTGTGCCGTGGCCCGGAGAAATTGAAAGGGTATGAAATCCCGGCGACAGAAAGCGGCGTGCCGAACTGAGGACCCGGTGGATCCACTCCCTGGCAAAGGTAGAAGCAGGATCTCACGCAGATCCTGCACGCCCGGAAGGGAACGAATAACAGAAAGAAGCCCGAGAAACCAGGCTTCTTTCTTTATGCTTTCCTTGATACAAAAATGCCGGCGCTTTCGTGCCGGCATGGGAAAATCAACATCTTTATATTTCGTAATTTTTTCAAAGCCGCGCAGTTTCATGTTATCACGCTCCCCTTCCTTTTTATGAAATAATGAAAGTTAAAAATCTTCCAGGAATTTACCTTGTTTCATAACTTATAATTATTATACCATACTATGTGAAAATTTTTAGCATATTTTCATTTTCATGAAAGCAATAAAAAATAACAGCACCAACATTTCTGTCCATGCTGTTATTTTCGTTTTCAATTTAATTTTGCCGATACGGATAACCGAAACGCAATGCGGTAATGCAGGAACGTTGAACCGGTATTATCCGTTTATCTGTTATTTTCCCTGCAGGATCGCCTTGCGGGACAGGTTGATGCGTCCCTTGCTGTCGATTTCCACACATTTAACCGCGATTTCATCGCCGACGGAAACCACATCTTCCACCTTTTCCACGCGTTCGGTGGACAGCTGGGAAATGTGAACCATGCCTTCCTTGCCCGGCAGGATTTCCACGAATGCGCCGAAATTCATGATGCGGGTAACCTTACCGGTGTAGGTCTTGCCCACTTCCGCTTCCGCGGTGATGCCGTCAATCGCTTTGATAGCCTTTTCGATAGCGTCGGAATCCGGGGAAGAGATATACACTTTGCCGGAATCTTCAATATCAATCTTGGCGCCGGTATCTTCCACAATCTTCTTGATGGTCTTGCCGCCAGGCCCGATGATCTTGGAAATCTTTTCCGGATCCACGGTGATGGTGGTAATCTTAGGCGCCCATCTGGACAGGGATTTGCGGGGCTCGCTGATGCATTCCATCATCTTGCCCATGATGAATTCGCGGCCGCGTTTGGCCTGTGCCAGTGCCTGTTCGAAGATGGTGCGGTTGATGCCGTCAATCTTCATATCCATCTGCATGGCGGTGATGCCGTTCTCAGTGCCGGCAACCTTGAAGTCCATATCGCCCAGCGCGTCTTCCAGACCCTGGATATCGGTCAGGATTGTAAAGAAGTCGCCGTCTTTCACCAGGCCCATGGCCACACCGGCAACCGGCGCTTTAATCGGCACGCCGGCGTCCATCAGGGACAGGGTGCTGGCGCACACGGAACCCATGGAAGAAGAACCGTTGGATTCCAGTACTTCGGAAACCAGGCGCAGGGTGTACGGGAACTCTTCCTCGGAAGGAATGACCGGCAGCAGCGCGCGTTCCGCCAGCGCGCCATGACCGATT
Organism: Acidaminococcaceae bacterium; assembly: GCA_017460905.1. GTDB lineage: Bacteria > Bacillota > Negativicutes > Acidaminococcales > Acidaminococcaceae > Succiniclasticum. Next base: position 1,735 of record JAFTZZ010000227.1, read on the forward strand.
TCACGGCGGCCCGGGCTGCGCAGGGGTTTGGTCTCGCCTACGGAATAGGGCGGGAAGTTGTAGTGATGGATGTAACGCTGCAGTTCTTCCGGTCCCAGGCCTTCGATAACCTGCGCGTCGCGCAGCGGAGCCAGGGTGCAGGCGTTCATGATCTGTGTCTGGCCGCGGGTGAACAGCGAAGAGCCGTGTACGCGGGGCAGCAGTCCTACGCGGCAGGTTACCGGACGGACTTCGTCCAGCGCCCGTCCGTCGGGACGGATCTTGTCGACCGCAATCGTATGACGCACGATTTTCTTGACCAGCTTCTGGGTGATGTAGGCAACGTCTTCCCCGTTGTCCGGATATTTTTCAATAAATGCTTCCGCGATTTCTTTCTTCACGCGGTCAACATTTTCTTCCCGTTCCAGCTTGTTGGCGTCCATCAGGGCAGCCTTCAGTTTTTCAGATCCGAAGGCTTCAATTTCGTTTACCAGCTCTTCCGGCGGATTGTACACCGGCACTTCCATCTTCGGCTTGCCGATTTCAGCCTGGATGCCGCTGATGAATTCGCAGATTTTTTTGATGTTATCATGGGCAAAGAAAATCGCGTCCAGCATTTCCTGTTCGGAAATTTCCTTGCAGCCTGCTTCTACCATTAAAATCGCATCTGTGGTTCCGGCAACCGCCAGGTTCAGGCGGCTTACCTTGAACTGGTCCAGCGTGGGATTGACAATATACTGTCCGTCAATGAGGCCCACACGCACACCGGCAATGGGTCCCTCAAAGGGAATGTCCGATACGCACAGGGCGGCGGAAGCGCCGATCATGCCCGGAATATCCGGCGCATTGTCGGGGTCAACCGAAACAGCCGTAGCAACAATCTGTACATCATTGTGATACCCTGCCGGGAACATGGGACGAATCGGGCGGTCAATGAGACGGCTGGTCAGCACTGCATGGGTGCTGGGACGGCCTTCCCGTTTGATAAAGCCTCCCGGAATTTTGCCAACTGCATACATTTTTTCTTCGAAATCAACGGTCAGCGGAAAGAAATCAACGCCTTCCCGCGGGGTCTTGGTACCTGTTGCGGCAACCACTACGACCGTATCGCCGTAGCGTACCAGCACACCGCCGTTTGCCTGTTTGCAGACTTCGCCGAATTCCAGCGTCAGGGGTCTGCCGCCCAGGTCCATTGTGTAACTTTTCATCTTTTTTCCTCCTATACTCTTACACTTTCTCTTACCTTTGCGATAAAAATACCGCAAACTATAATAAATGAATTACTGAAAAACAAACATAACAGATATATTATAAAGTTTGTTACACTTTTGGTCAACTACAATTATTAAAATATATGTAAAAAATAATTGCGCCAGAATCCGGTTCCCTGTTTTCGGAATCCTCTTCCGGCGCCTGTCATCTACTGTTTCAAAATCGTATTAAATTCCTTTTTATTTTCTTCGATAGCCTGCTGCCCGCCTACCACGCAGACATAATCGTCTGCCAGCACCGCTTTGATCATCGGGGCCAGCTTTTTGATATCTTCCAGCGTAACGTCCAGTATTTCATTCCGGGTCTGCTGCCGGCTTTCTTCGGAAATCTCCAGCAATTCCTGCAGTGCCGCCCGGGAAACCTTCAGGGAATTGGTCAGGGGAACATCGACCCCGCTCATGGTGCCGATCACATACTTGGTCATCTCCCGATCCGTCAGGTCCAGCGTTTCCAGCCAGTCCGGCAAGGAGCGGAAGGCTTCCAGGCTGCTCTGCAGCTGCGGATCCCGGTATGTGGAAAAATACATGGCGCCATTACGGCCGAATACGGCATTGGCTCCGTATGCGCCGCCCTGCACCCGGATTTTTGTCCACAGGTATTCATACCGGAGCATGGTCGCAAGCACCAGCATGCTTCCGTTAAATGCGTATCCATGCCTGCTGAAATCACCGCCGGCCAGCACATACTGCACTTTGCCCGGCGTAACGATGGCTTCGTTTTTGTCCGGTACGGCAAGCGGGATAACCGGTTTGCCGGCAGCCTCGCTTTCCGGCAGTTCCTCCGCAAAGGCCAGCGCCATGCCGCGCACCGCTTCCCTGTCTTCCGCGTCGCAGCTGTAGCTCAGCAGATATTTCGTCCTGTTGAAAAAGACCGGCAAAAGCGTTTCCAGCACTGCTACGGTTTTATCCGCTTCGGCTTCAAAGTTTTCCGCCAGTTGTTTAATGAACTGGTAGTAGCTGTAATAATCCTGTTCCGTAACCCTGGCTTTGGCGGAAAAATAGGAAGCCAGACGGGCGGCGGCTACCGACTGCCCCTTGGCAAAGAAGGTATTGTCCCAGTCGGTTTTGATCGGGTCAATCAGTTCCTTCAGACGGTCCCTGTCCCCAAACCGCGTATGCAGCGTCATCGCCTTCAGAATTTTAAACAGCTCCGGCAGCTTGGCCGTCAGGCACTTCGCCGCCATGCCAAACTTTACGGTGTACGTATCATTCTTTCCCTCAATATTCATGGCTTCCATCTGGAAAGAAATGCCGCCGGTAAACATATCCGTATATTTTGCCAGGTCCGCATACGAATACTCTTCCGTATCCAGCTTGCCCAGCACATCGCTGAGAAGATTGCAATACGGCAGCAGCTCCGGACGGATGCCGGACATATCAAAGAACCAGTTCAGGTACGTGATTTTATTGACCGGCAGGGCCTGATACAGCAGCACAGCATTTTCCGTCACTTCTTTATCGACGGTCAGTTTTTCCGTTTCCCGACGAATATCCTTACGCTCCAGCAGCGGAATGGAAGCCAGCGCTTCTTCCGAATCGGGCGCCGCCTGCCGCCGGTGCAATTCCGCACACTCGGCAGCATACTGCTCCAGCGTTTCCCGGCTCATACCTGCTTTAATTTCGGCCAGCTTTTCCGCCAGTACAGCCTGTTCCTTTTCTTCTTTTCCCTGTTCCGGCGCCAGCGTCAGGATAACCCGGTGCGTATTGTCCAGCAGGTTCGTTTCGATCAGCGTCTCGTAATAATTGGTATTTACCGCAGCACGCAAGTCTTTCAGAAGCTGTTCGTATTTCAGGCTGCTTAACGGGTCCAGGTCGTAAATCCAGGAATCCATCACCGAAAGACCGTAGATCAGACCCTTGGGATACGTGCCGAAATCCGCCTCCCGCAGTTTGAATTCCGCGCTGTTCAGCGCCGCCTCCAGCAGTTCCTTATCAATGCCTTCCATGGAAATCTTCTGCAGGTTATGGTACAGCGCTTTCACGAAAGCATCTTTCTGCCCCGGCTCACTGCCGCTGGCGCGAATCGCGAAAATATTCTGCAGCATGCTGCCGCTCATACTGCCGGAAATATCCTTGGCCACACCCGCATCCAGCAGCGCCCGGCGCAGCGGCGCGGATTCTGATTCCAGCAAAACGTTTTCCAGCAGACGCAACGCCATGATCGTTTTCTGATCCCGCATATCCGCCGCAGCAATCTGCACTTCGTGGAACGTCATCGCCTCCACAGGCGCGCCCTCCGGTACGGGATACGTTCCCTCAAATTCTTTTGTTTTCGTGAACGGCTGCTGCAGCGGAATTTCCGAAGGAACCCTGCCGGTCTTCGGAAACGCCTGCAGATAACCGTCCAGATACGCCAGCGTTGCTTCAATGTCCATATCTCCATACAGATAGATGTAGGAATTTTCCGGACTGTAGTACATTTTATGGAAATTGAGAAAATCTTCCTGGGTGAGCTGCGGAATAGCAGAAGGCAGGCCGCCCGATTCAAACCGGTAGGTAGTATCCGGGAACAGCAGCTTTTTGCCGTAATATTCCAGATACGCGTCCGGGGAAGAATACACGCCCTTCATTTCATTATATACCACACCGTTGTACTGCAGCGGCGCATCGGCATCTTCCAGTTCGTAATGCCAGCCTTCCTGCTTCAGGGTAAAGGTATTTTCATAAATCAGCGGATAAAAAACCGCATCCAGATACACATCCATCAGGTTGCGGAAATCCTTGTCGTTACGGCTGGCCACCGGATACACGGTCTTGTCCGGATAGGTCATGGCATTCAGAAAGGTATTCAGGGAACCCTTGACCAGTTCCACAAAAGGCTCTTTCAGATGGTACTTCCTAGAACCGCATAAGGTGGAATGCTCCAGAATGTGGGCTACGCCTGTATCATCTGAAGGTGGCGTACGGAAACCAATCGTAAATACCTTGTTATCATCGTCATTGGCCAGATATAACAAACGCGCGCCGCTGATTTCATGCTCCATCAGCCAGGCTGTTGAATTTACTTCCTTAATGTATTCCTGTTTACAAATGCGAAAGCCGCTGTATGTCTTCCCTGTTTCCACATTTAATGCTCCTAACTTTTAATTTTACGAACGATTACTCCGTTTCAAAACGTTTTACTTCGTTTTTGTGATATAAATAAAAATTTGAATACAAATTTTATCCGCCTGTTATGGCACAGGTAAAATCCGTTTACCATTTTATCACACTTTATACGGTAAAACAAAAATTATTCCCATTTTGTAAAGAATGTTTTGCAAAGAGTTCACAAAAGGGATAATTTTATTTTCTCTCTATTGATTAAACCGCATTTCTATTCTATAATAATAAAAAAGATGACATTGAACTGACGTCATATTTCAGGAGGTAATTTATCATGGCTGCCATGGAACAAGCCCGTTTCACCTTACGTATTCATCCGCTGCTCATGGAAAAAATGAAATACATCGCCGAAACCAACGGCCGCTCTGTCAATAAAGAAATCGAACAGATCCTGAAATGGGTCATCAACGATTTTGAAAACAAACGCGGACGCATCCACATTGATGAAGAAGACCAGCCCGGTTTCCGCGGCACAAGGAGCAACAAAGAACAGCTCCGCAAACTGGAAGAACAGGCGCAGCTGCGCAACAAGCCTATCAGCTCGGCCCTGTTCCGGATCAAATAACTGAATCACTGTAACAAATTCAAAGCCCTGCCAACCCAGCTTTGATGCCGGTTAGCAGGGCTTTGTATTTTTACATAAGAATTTGCAAAATACAAACCGCTGCAAAGAGGAAGACATAAGCAAAACTTCGTGAGTATTTGCGAAATTTCATGCGGCAAAATTCGCCGTCGTGGCGAAACTGTCTGAGGGCGAAGCCCGAGTTTTTCGCCACAGGCAAATGAGCCCATGAAATAGCAAATGCGAGCGGTTTTGCGTTGTCTTGCTCTCGCAGCGATTTTAATGTCTAAACTTCCGTTTATTGCAATACCTTTTTCATTTAAAGTTATTTAAAATACTGCACGCCGCTTTCAAAAATATGCTGGTCTTTCTCACCGTAAATATTCCGCATCAGGCCGGGAATATAGCGTTCGCTGTGCCCCATCTTGCCCAGAATGCGCCCGTCCGGGCTGGTGATGCCTTCGATAGCATACAGGGACCCGTTGGGATTTTCCGGGCTGTCCATGGTCGGGTTGCC
>JAFTZZ010000228.1 GCA_017460905.1 Acidaminococcaceae bacterium
GCATGAAGGGCATACCAAATGGGTGCTCCATGACGGGCCTCCCTATGCCAACGGCCACATCCAAATGGGTACGGCCATGAATAAAATCCTGAAAGATATTATCATTAAATATAAATATGCCAAAGGCTTTGACACGCCGTATGTTCCCGGCTGGGATACCCACGGCATGCCCATTGAGCATGCCTGCCTGAATGCCATGGGCGTGGACCGTCACAGCATGACGGCGCTGGACCTGCGGGCCAAGTGCAATGCTTATGCCCATGAGTTTATCGATATCCAGCGGGAAGAATTCAAACGGCTGGGCGTACTGGGCGACTGGGATCATCCATATCTGACGCTGCATCATTCCTTTGAAGCGGAGCAGATCCGGGTGTTCGGCGCCATGGCTAACAAGGGTTACATTTATAAAGGCCTGAAGCCTGTGTACTGGTGCCCCCACTGTGAAACCGCCCTGGCGGAAGCGGAAATCGAGTACGCGGACCAGAAGACGCCTACGATTTATGTGAAATTTCCGCTGGTAAAGGATAACGGGAAGACGCCGGAAGGCGTGAACGGCCGGCCGGTCTATGTAGTGATCTGGACCACCACGCCCTGGACCATTCCCGGCAACATGGCGGTGACATTACATCCTGATTTTGAATATTCCTTTGTGGAAAACGGCGACGAAGTGCTGTTCATGGCCAGCGAACTGGTCAATCAGGTGGCTGCGGAAGCCGGCCTGACCATCGGCAAGGTGCTGGGAACCGTGAAAGGCCGCGAGATGGAATACGCGGAATGCGAGCATCCGTTCCCGGAATATAACCACCGTAAGTCTATGATCTGCCTGGCGGATTATGTCGATCTGGAAACCGGTACCGGCTGCGTACATACGGCCGGCGGCCACGGCGACGTGGACTATCTGACCTGCCTGAAATACAATGTGCCCATTGTGTGCCCGGTAGATGAACAGGGCAGGATGACGGCGGAAGCTGGCGAGCGTTTCAAGGGTCTGTTCGTGTTTGACGCCAACGTGCCGATTCTGAAATACCTGGCGGAACTGGGATTCCTGCTGGGCAAAAAGAATATCCATCATCAGTACGCCCATTGCTGGCGCTGCAAGAATCCGATTATCTATCGCGCTACCGAGCAGTGGTTTGCGTCCGTAGACGGATTCCGGGAAGCTGCGTTGAACGCAATTCATAATGAAGTGGAATGGATTCCTGCCTGGGGCGAGCCCCGTATCCATAATATGATCGCGGACCGCCATGACTGGTGCATCAGCCGTCAGCGCGTCTGGGGCGTTCCCATTCCGATCTTCTATTGTGAAAATTGTAATGAGCCGCTGGTAAATGAAGCGACCATTGACAAAATTGCCAACATCTTTGAACAGGAAGGCAGCGATGCCTGGTGGAAATACGAAGCAGACGCGCTGCTGCCGGAAGGAACTAAGTGCCCGAAATGCGGACATGACCATTTCCGCAAGGAAAAGGATATCATGGACGTGTGGTTCGACTCCGGTTCCAGCCACATGGGCGTGCTGACAAAACGTCCGGAACTGGAATGGCCTTGCGCTATGTATCTGGAAGGCAGTGACCAGCATCGCGGCTGGTTCCAGTCCTCCCTGCTGACGTCTGTGGCGGTAACAGGCCATGCTCCTTATAAATCTGTGTTAACCCATGGATATGTGGTAGACGGCGACGGACGGAAGATGTCCAAATCCCTGGGCAACGTCATCGCGCCTCAGGATGAGATCAAGCAGTACGGCGCGGATATTGTCCGCTTGTGGGCTGCTTCTGCCGATTACAAGCAGGACATCCGTATTTCCAAAGAAATCATGAAACAGCTGTCGGATGCCTACCGCAAGATTCGCAATACCATCCGTTATATTTTAGGCAATACCAACGACTTTGCGTATGAAAAGGACAAGGTCGCCTTTGCGGATATGCAGGAGCTGGATCAGTGGGCTCTGATGCGTCTGCAGCAGCTGAAGAAGGAAGTAGACGCGGCTTACGAAGCCTATGACTTCCATGTGCTGTTCCATGCCATCCACAATTTCTGTACGGTGGAGATGTCCAGCTTCTATCTGGATATCATCAAGGACCGGCTGTATGTTTCCCGGGCTGACGACCCGGCCCGCCGCAGCGCCCAGACTGCTATGTATGAGATCCTGAACGACCTGATCGTCATGCTGGCGCCGGTACTGAGCTTTACCATGGAAGAAGTATGGCAGTTCATGAAGAAGCCTGCCAACGCGCCGGAATCCGTGCAGATGCTGCCCTGGCCGGAAGTGAAGGAAGAGTACATCAACGAAGCGCTGGAAGCCAAATTTGAAAACTTTATTGCAATCCGCAGCGAAGTGACGAAAGTGCTGGAAGGCCATCGCCAGAACAAGACCATCGGTAACTCCCTGGAAGCGAAGGTGCTGCTGTTTGCGGAAGGGGAAGCGCTGGAAATCCTGAAGTCTGTGGAAAAAGACCTGCCTACGCTGCTGATCGTTTCCCAGGTGGAAGTGCAGGAAGGCGCTGCTGCCGGTGAAGAAGCTACCGGACGCAATGACCTGAAGGTGACTGTCAAACCGGCGGACGGCCACAAGTGCGAACGCTGTTGGACCTACAGCGAAAGCGTAGGCAAAAATGAAGCGCATCCGGAACTGTGCGACCGCTGCGCGGCAGTAGTGGAATAAAACGAACTGTATATCTACGAAAAAAATAGCAGTACAATAATAAAACACCTGTATCTGTAATAATTGGATACAGGTGTTTATTTATAGAAGCTGATGCAATATTTGTTGATGTAATATTTCAGTCCCACCGGTTCAGAATATCTTCAATAATCTGCTTTTGGGTTTTCCGTTTTTTCTTCTGCTGGGTGCGGAAGTTGTTATCTTCCTTGTCGGTGGAGTAGTCGGCGTAGTCAAAATCGTCGTAGCCTTTGTCATAGCTGCGGTTGTAGTCGCCGTGCCCGTCGTCGCAGGAAAACGGAAAAAATGAAATTGGTTGGCAAAGCGTGTTGATGTGACTGTTGCTGTATAAAAATAACTGATTCATTAAACAGGTTCTCCTTTACAGGCGGCAAAAATAGTAACATTATTTTGTGATGTTAAAATCATTTATTCTGACTTTTAACCAAATTTTTTGAATATTGACAGGGGAAGCTTTGATTCAAGCCAGTGAATGATTCTGTCAGAAAACGGGGTCAGCAAAACCCAGCTCATAACAACAAGGACAATAGATACGGAGCCGACGGCAATGTCCGTGAACCAGTGGGCGCCTGACATGATACGGGGCAGGGAAAAAACGAGAAAGACCAGAAGGCCGGATAAAAAGGCCTTTTTGCCAAAATAACGTCCCATAAAGGATGTAAAGATTAAAAGCATCATTCCGTGATCCCCGGGAAAACTTTGGGACGAGTGGTCTTTAACATGCCACCCTGTCATCTGGCTGACAAAATTTACCGGCTCCTGCAGGTTTGCAAAGTACAAAGAGGCGCTGGCTCTCTTAATGTTTAACCAGCCGTCTGCCAGTTTGACAAGTATTACGCTGAGCAACATGGCGATGCCCATGCAGAACATGCGTCGTTTTCCGACGGCATCCTGACGTATAAAGTAATACAGGAAGATACCAAGCATAAAAATAAACGCAACGGAATCAAAAGCGCGGAAATTCGTAACCGCAACAAGGTAAAGAAATGTGCTGCTTTCGCCAATCAGTTTATTAAAGAAAAAGAATATGTTTTTATCAATTGTAAACCAAAAGCCGTGATTCTTCGGAAGATACCAGCTGAGAAACAGAAAGATACCTGCGATATTGCAGAAGTTGATTTGCATAAGACGTTTTCTTGACATAATGGCACACTCGCTTGGGATATTGTGATAGAGATTTCTGATAAGGCATTATTAATATATATATATTATATCATAAAATTGACAAAAAGTTGCTGGCGTAATATGATAAAAAAGTATGGATTAAAAAAATTCGGAAATGAATTTATATTTTGTAAATATATGGGAACATAAAAATTCATACAGCCTTTTAAGCATAAATTTTATTGCTGCCGAAAGAAGGCGGCGGAATGGAGCGTAGTATGAAAGAACATGAGGAAGCCCGCAGCAAGAACGGATTCCCGCCGTCCCAGCTGCCAAGAGATCCGGAAACAGGATATTTTCTGGACGTTCCCGCGCGGATTCGGGAAATTTATACGCATAACTGCTTTATGGCAGATTTCTTCCATATTCATATTGATGAGATCCACTGCGGCGGCGCCCAGGTGAGCCTGCATATCGAGCACGACAAGCATGCCAACCACCGCAATGTGGTGCATGGCGGCGCGCTGACGGCGCTGGCGGATTCGGTTCTGGGCGTGACCGGCGCTTCGGTAGGCGAGGCTGTCGTGACTGTCAGCTTTTCCATGAACTTTATCAGCAATGTCAGCTTTGACGGAACGGTGCGCATGATCAGCAAGATCAAACATCACGGCCGGACGACGATGGTCATCCTGGGCGAGATGTTTGACGAACATGACAAGCTGCTGGCGACGATGATGGCGTCCATGATGAATGTGGATAAGATCGAAGGGATTCCCCGCAAGTGGTAACATTGCTTTTCTCAGTGTGGGGAGCAGGAGGAATTAAACAAAGCCGTTCAGGCAAAGCCTGAAGGTTTCGACTTTACAGGACAGAAAGGGATACAAAATGAAAACGGATCTGATTTTAATCAATAATGATATTGTCGACGCGGAAGAGATCAATGTGCATCCGTTCAACCGGGGTCATCAGTTTGGGGACGGCGTGTATGAAATCATTCCGGTCTATAACGGCAAGGCGCTGCATGCGGAGATGCACATGGAGAATTTGTTCAACGCCATGGTGCAGATCAAAATTCCCGGCTTCTACATGGTAGAGGAAATGGTGGATTTCACAAACCGCCTGATTGAAGCGGCGGAAGTGACGGACGGACTGCTGTACACCCAGGTGACGCGGGGCATCGGGCCCTATGAGCTGGATTTTCCGGAGCAGTGCGAACCGGAACTGATTATGCAGGCTGTTCCGCTGAACCGGGAGGAACTGGCGGCGAAACGGGAGACCGGCGTTACCCTGATGACCGTTCCGGATGAACGGGCTGTGAAGTGTGAACTGAACACATTGAACCGCCTGCCGGAAATTCTGGCGAAGAATAAGGCGCGGGTAGGGCACTGCTACGACGCGTTGTTTGTCCGGGATGAAAAGATCACCGAGTCGACAGATTCTGCCTTTATGGTAGTAAAAGACGAGATGCTGTGGACCTATCCTGCGAAGCTGGGAAGCATTCATGCCAATGCAACCCGCCAGCTGATCAAAGAAAAGCTGGCAGCGGCATTGGACATGCAGGTAATCGAAAAAGCCTTTACCAAAGATTTTGCGCTGGGCGCGGATGAAGCATTCCTTTGCGGGCCCCGCTGCGAAATTATGCCGGTTGTCAAAATTGACCGCCGGGCCATTGGCGACGGCAAACCCGGCAAGCTGACGCTGCAGCTGCAGGACGCGCTGGAGAACTATATCCGGGAACAGACGAAATGACAGGTCTGCAGAAAAACCGGGCGTTGGTGCGGGCTGCGCTGTTTCTTGCCATTGCGGCCATAGCCCAGGCAGTCAGGCTTCTGCTGCCGCTGCCGCCGATTATATCCATGCTGCTGATCGGGACGGTTGTCAATCTCTGTCTTTGCTTTGCGGTGTGGGGGTGCGGCCTGATGTATGCCGGCATGATCTGTCTGTTACTGCCTTTGTTCGCGTTTATGCAGGGGCATCTTCCCATATTGCCGATGGTGGCGGTTGTCTTTTTGGGGAATCTGGTCTTCTGCCTTGTGGCGCAGCAGAAAAAACGCTGGAAGCAGTATGTGTTCGCGCCGCTGTTAAAGGCAGTAACGCTGTGGTCCTGTACGGGGATCGTGTGCAATCTTTTCCGTCTGCCGCAGCAGTTAAAAATGATGCTGCAGGTTTCCATGGGGATTCCCCAGTGGACGACGGCGCTATTCGGCGTAGCTGCGGCTGCGCTGTTATGGAAACGGCTGCGGGCATCGGGCATTGTGTAAAAGTTAAAAGCAAAACAAAAACGGGGACGGATCCTGCGTAAAACAGGATCGGCCCTCGTTTTTTGTAAAACGCCCGTAAAATAAAAATAGTCAAGTGCGCTGAAATTAATATATTGCAATAAAAAAAGACGCGGCGGTCCATGTCGTCCACGTCTTGCATGCGCTATTTTACTGGATTTGTAAAATCAATTTGGTGCCGCTGGCCGGAGTCGAACCGGCACGCCCGCAAAGGCGCTTGATTTTGAGTCAAGTGCGTCTGCCAATTCCGCCACAGCGGCACGTAAAATACGGAACAAAACTATATTATCATTGCTGTCAGCGTTTGTCAACCGGTTTCTGGAAGTAATAACGGCAGTGACAGGACAGGCGCATGGTTGATTTATGAAAAATCAGGTATTATTTGTGTTCTTATGTTATAATATAAAATATACAGTCCGGTTTTGCAAATGACTGGCAGAAAAAGGAGGAACGTTTTTATGAAGAACATTTTCCTTATGATGCTTCTTATGGTTTCTGTTTTTTTAAACGTAACTTCAGCAGAAGCGCTGACGCGGGGAGAGCAGGTCTTTATCGGCCAGACCTATTATATTATAGGCCGGAATGTCTGGATCCGGGATGAGCCGAATACGAACATAGAGCCTGTTGCGGCCTACCGTTTCGGGGAACCGGTCACGCTGCTGGGCGTGGAAGGCGACTGGGCCCATGTGCGCCTCTGCAATGGCTGGGACCGGTATGTGCATATCAATTACGTCGGCACGCAGGAGGTTGTGCAGGGGAAATTGAAAGCGGCTACGGAATGCATGATGGAGCTGGACCGGATCTATGATGACGTGGAGAGACTGATGGAATCCATGTATCCTAACGGCCCCAACGACAAGGCGCCGAAACCTGCTGCCCGGAAAGCTGCCTGCGCCAAACTGGCGGACAGGCTGAGCGCGATGAACAGGCAATTGGACGGGACCGCTATGCCGGAGGCTGCCCGTAACGAAGTCCGCAGCCTGGCGCAAAAAGTGGAACGCCTTATCGGCTTTCTGAATGAATGGGACAATGGCGGGCAGGAAAAATATACCCCGTATTTCCTGGATGAATTCATGCCGGAATATGACCGGATTGGCGATATCTATCGGTAATACGATGAATCGTAAGGAAGACTGCGGTTTTACATCGCAGTCTTTCCGTTTGTATTAAAGGCTGTCGGAAAAGACGGTTTTCATGTAATTGTGATTACTTGTAACGATATTACGGAGGACACTATGCTGCATATCGGTTGTCACCTGTCGTCCAGCGACGGCTTTTTGGCGATGGGGAAGACTGCGTTATCTATTGAAGCGGACACCTTTCAGTTCTTTACGCGGAATCCACGGGGAAGCAAGGCAAAAGCCATTGACCCGGAAGATGCAAAAGCGCTGATGGATTTGATGAAGGCTCATGAATTTCCTTGTATCCTGGCCCATGCGCCCTACACGCTGAATCCCTGTTCCGCAACGGAAAAGACCCGCGAATTCGCGTACCTGACCATGGAAGATGACTTAAAGCGTATGGAATTCACGCCGGGACAGCTCTATAATTTCCATCCGGGCAGCCATACGGGGCAGGGCGCGGAGAAAGGCATTGAACTGATTGCCGGGCTGCTGAATGCGCTGCTGAAACCGGAGCAGACGACTACGGTATTATTGGAGACCATGTCGGGCAAAGGTTCGGAAGTGGGACGCACTTTTGAAGAACTGGCTGCCATTCTGGAAAAGGTGCGCCTGCAGGAAAAGATGGGCGTTTGCCTGGATACCTGTCATATCTGGGATGGCGGATACGATATCGTGAACGATCTGGATGGCGTGGTAGAGAGGTTTGACCGCATTATCGGCCTGCACCGGCTGAAAGCCATTCATTTAAACGACAGCCTCAACGGGCTGGGCAGCCATAAAGACCGCCACGCCTGCATCGGCGCGGGAAAGATCGGGCTGGAGGCGCTGACGGGCGTAATCAACCATCCGAAACTGAAACACCTGCCGTTCTTTTTGGAAACGCCCAACGATCTGGACGGATATAAAAGGGAAATTGCTTTATTGCGGGGCCGGTATCAGAAATAAATAAAAAAAGTATTCACAGAAGCCCTGCTTTTGAGGTACAATATTATAATAGGCAGGAATTTTTAAAATTTAACAGTTGCTCCACCCTGACAGTTAGGAGCTGTGAAGAAATGAATTGCTCGATTTCTTGACGAACAGCTCCGTACAAGCAAGTCTATAACAAGCAGAGGATCCTGGCACAAAAGCCGACAGAGGGGTGGGCTGACGGAGAGGATTTAACAGAACGGAATGAAACAATACAAATACTGGGATTTAAAGAGCTATGATGCGGAAAAGATCGGGGAGCTGGCTGCCGGGCTTGGCATTTCGCCCGTAACGGCCAAGATACTCTGGAACCGCGGCAAGCGGAGCGCGTCGGAGATACGGGATTTCTTGTATGGAAAAAAGGATACATATTACGACCCGTTCCTCATGAAAGATATGCGGCCGGCGGCAGAACGGATCCTGCAGGCGGTGGCTGCTCATGAGAAAATTGCCGTATACGGCGATTACGATGTAGATGGCATTACGGCCAGCTCGTTGTTATATTTATATCTGAAAGGCCTGCACGCGAATGTCTGCACCTATATTCCCAAGCGGGAAGGCGAAGGGTACGGACTTAACTGCGAGGCGCTGCATTCCCTGTATGAAGAGGGAATCACGCTGATCATTACCGTAGACTGCGGGATCAGCGGCGTAAAGGAAGTGGCGGACGCGCCGCGGCAGATGGATATCATCATTACAGACCATCACCGTCCGCCGGAAATATTGCCGGCGGCATTTGCAATCGTCAATCCGAAACAGCTGGACTGCCGTTATCCGTTTAAGGGCCTGTCCGGCGTAGGGGTAGCCTTTAAGGTCTGCCAGGCGCTGGAGAAGCTGCGTTGTCCGGAAGCTCCCCTGTGGGAGCAGTTTACGGAACTTGTGGCGCTGGGTACGGTAGCGGACATCGTGCCCCTGCAGGATGAGAACCGCGCGCTGGTGAAGCGCGGGCTGAAGGCCATGGAGAGCACGTCCCTGATTGGGCTGCGCAAGCTGTTGGAGGTCTGCCGCTGCGCACAGGAAACGCTGACTACGGAAAAGATCGGGTTTATCCTGGCGCCCCGCCTGAACGCGGTGGGCAGGCTGGAACATGCGCAGCTGGCTGTGGAGCTGCTGACAACGAAGGATGAATTTGCGGCGGAATCCATGGCTAACAACCTGAATGACGAAAATGCGGTCCGGCAGGAGATCAGCCGCCAGATTTTTACGGAAGCGGAGGAGCTGCTGGAAAAGCAGGAGGAAATCGGCCCGGCTATTGTCCTGGCGCGGGAAAACTGGCATCCCGGCGTCATCGGCATCGTGGCGTCAAGGCTGGTGGATAAATATTATCGGCCGGTGATTTTAATCAGCATCAACGGAGATCAGGCCAAAGGGTCCTGCCGCAGTATCCCGCCGCTGGACCTGTACGATGCCATCAATGCCTGCTCGGCAGACCTGATCCAGTTCGGGGGCCACAGCCAGGCAGCGGGCCTGACGCTGGAAAGCGGTAAAATAGAAGCGTTCCGGCAGCATTTTACCGGGGTTGTCAGGAGCCAGCTGAAACCGGAGGATTACCAGCCGCATCTGGCCATAGATGTGGAATGGAACCGCCGCGAGGATATGACCCTTGAATTTTTGCATGAGCTGCAGCTGCTGGAGCCCTTTGGCTGCGAAAACCCGGCGCCGCTGTTCATGATCCGGAACGCGGAGCTGCATAATCCGCGGCTGTTCGGCCAGGAGAATTCGCATCTGCGTTTCTTTATTGATGTGGGGTACCGTTCCTGTCACTGCATCATGTGGCAGGGCGCTGTGTACCAGTACTGCCTGAACAACAATGCGGAGATCGACCTGGCGTTCAAGCCCCGCATCAACTTCTTTAACAATACGGAAAGCATCAATCTGGATGTAGTAGCCTTCCGTATGGATATGGAGCTGCATGATTACCGGCAGAACACAGAGCTGAAAGAAGCGGTGCTGGCGCGACTGCTGCGTTCAGAGCAGCAGTATACGGTTTTTCTCAACAGGAACAGCGAAGAAGAAAAGGAACTGTCCGCCAATCCGAATGTGAAAATAAAGCATTACGGGGAGCTGTGCGACGAAACGGAGCAGCACATCATTTTTTACGAGCTGCCCGAAGAAGATATATACCAGTGGGGAAAATTCCCCGTTTTCGGTAAGCACGGCGCTGTTTTATATATTTTGTACAATATAGAAGATTTATACCTGCAGCGGACGCGTCTGCTGGAGGAATATCCCGACAGGAACCATCTGGCGGAAGCGTACCGCTTCATTAAAAAGGTGCTGCATTCCCAGGCGGTGGCCAAACTGGACCAGCTGAAGTTCCAGGCGGAAAAGCACCAGCTGCGCCTGCAGGAGCACGATCTTCAGATTTTCCGGGAACTGGATTTTTTCCGGATCCACGGGGACGAACTGGTGATGGGGAGTACGGAGCGCAAACAGTTAGGGGCTTCGCCGACCTTTGCCAGGCTGACTGATGAAAGAAATGCCCTGCAGGAAATATACCAGAACAGTTTACGCATTGCCTGCGCCCGGATACAGAGCCTGCGGCGCCGGTAAGGAAGGAAAAAAATTATGCCCTCTAAAGAAGACCAGACGATAAGCATAGAAGATTTCTTTGTGTATTTACAGTCGTACCTTGATGAAAAGCAGATTGCGTTTGTGAAAAAGGCCTACGAGTTTGCGGCTAAGATGCATGCGGACCAGAAGCGCCGTTCCGGCGAACCGTATATTATCCATCCCACCCAGGTAGCCTATATCCTGGCCCAGATGAAAATGGACGAGGAAACGCTGGCAGCGGCCTTTCTCCACGACGTGGTGGAGGATACGGGCACTTCCCTGCAGGAGCTGAAGGAACTGTTCGGCGCCAAGGTGGCTATGCTGGTGGACGGCGTGACCAAGCTGGGTAAAATCGAATATATTTCCAAGGAAGAGCGGCAGATCGAAAACTATCGCAAGATGTTTCTGGCTATGGCGCAGGATATCCGCGTCGTTATCATCAAACTGGCTGACCGCCTGCACAATATGCGCACCATGAAATACATGCCGGTGCATAAGCAGCAGTCGATTTCCAAGGAGACACTGGAAATTTACGCGCCGCTGGCCAACCGCCTGGGCATCTATACGATTAAGTGGGAACTGGAAGACATGGCCTTCCGCTACCGGGACCCGGAAGTCTATTACAATCTGGTAGAGCAGGTAAAAACGAAACGCAAAGAGCGGGAAGCCATGATCAACGACGCCATGGAGACCATGCGTCAGGAACTGGACAAAGTCAATATCAAATGTGAGATACAGGGACGTCCCAAGAATTTCTACAGCATCTATAAAAAGATGATGCGGGACCATAAGGAACTGAACGAGATCTACGATCTGCTGGCCATCCGCGTGCTGGTGGATACGGTGAAGGACTGCTACGGCACGCTGGGCATCGTGCACGGGCTGTGGCGTCCGATTCCGGGCCGTTTCAAGGATTACGTGGCGGTGCCGAAATCCAATATGTACCAGTCGCTGCACACCACAGTGGCATTTACCAACGGGCAGCCGCTGGAGATCCAGATCCGTACCTTCGAGATGCACCGCATCAGCGAATACGGTATCGCGGCTCACTGGCGGTATAAGGAAAGCGGCGGTTCCAGCCCGGCTACCGGTGCGACCAAATCCTATGCGGCGAAGCTTTCCTGGCTGCGCCAGCTGCTGGAATGGCACAATGATATGAGCGATTCCAAGGATTTCGTCAATACCGTCAAGATGGATGTCTTTGCGGACGAGGTTTTTGTCTTCACGCCCCGCGGGGACGTTATCGACCTGCCGGTTGGCTCGGTGCCTATCGATTTTGCCTACCGTATCCATACAGACGTAGGCAACCGCTGCATCGGCGCCAAGGTGAACGGGCGTATCGTGCCGCTGGACTACAAGCTGTCCAACGGGGACATCGTCGAGGTCATCACCAGTAAGCAGGCGTCGGGGCCAAGCCGGGACTGGATTAATATTGCCGGCTCTTCCGATACCCGCAATAAGATCAAATCCTGGTTCAAGAAGGAACGGAAAGAAGAAAATATTGAACGCGGCCGGGATATGCTGGAAAAGGAATGCAAGCGTCTGGGCTACGACAGCAAAGAGTTTGCCAGCCAGGATAAGCTGAAGACCGTTGCGGAAAAGCTGCGCCTGCCGGATGTGGACGGCATGCTGGCTTCTTTGGGTTTCGGCGGTACGGCGCTGACTGCGATCATGTCCCGCCTGGTGGATATTTATAAACAGGAGCAGCAGAAACAGTTACAGAACAAGAAGGATCTGTCCCAGCTGCTGGCGGAGCTGAAGCCTCGTACCTCCAAGGCCAAATCCAGCCACGGCATCCTGGTCAAAGGGGAAGACGGCATCATGGTAAAGCTGGCCCGCTGCTGCAATCCGGTGCCGGGGGATCCCGTGATTGGCTATATCACCCGGGGCAGCGGCATTTCCGTCCACCGGGCGGACTGCCCCAA
>JAFTZZ010000229.1 GCA_017460905.1 Acidaminococcaceae bacterium
GACCGGCACCGTTATACGAATTCCCGCAATACCTTTATGGAATTGCTGAAGCAGGGCGTAATTCCCATTGTCAACGAAAATGACGTAGTAGCGCTGGATGATCTGAAAATCGGCGATAACGACAACATGTCTGCGCTGGTAGCAGGTATCGTGGACGCTGATCTGGACATTTTGCTGAGTGACGTGGACGGTTTATATACAGCGAATCCTGCGACCCATCCTGAGGCGAAGCTGGTGCCGGAGGTCAAAGAGATTACGCCGGCCATCGAGGCTAGCGCCGGTGCAGCCGGGACAGGCTTTGCCACAGGAGGTATGTTTACCAAGATCCAGGCGGCCAAGGCTGCTACCAGTTCCGGTATCAGCCTGGTGATTGCCTCCGGGACAGAACCGAATGCGATAACTCGGATCTTGCAGGGCGAGCAGCTGGGGACGCTGTTTATTTCCCGGGAAAACCGGCTGCAGTTCCGGAAACGCTGGCTGGCTTTCGGCTCGCGTATTGAAGGCGCCCTGACTGTCGATGCAGGCTGCGCAAAGGCGATCCGCCGTCCGGGAGGCAGCAGTATCCTTCCTGCCGGTATCCTGACGGTTGCCGGTGAGTTTGAAGCCGGCCATACGGTCAGTGTAAAGGATGAAGCAGGCAATGAACTGGCGCGGGGCCTGAGCCATTATTCTTCCCAGGAGCTGGAAAAGATCAAAGGCCATAAGAGCAGTGAAATAGAAGGTATATTAGGCACAAAGACCTATGATGAAGTGATCCACCGGGACGATCTGGTAATATTATAAAATGGAAGAAATAGAAGGTGAAGATATGACGATACGGGAACAGGCACAGGCGGCTGCCCAGGCTGCACGTAAGCTGGCGGCAGTTTCTTCGGTAGTTAAAAATAAAGCGCTGGAAGCCATGGCGGATGCGTTGCTGGCAGCCGAAGACGAGATTCTGAACGCGAATGGGGAAGATATTGCGGCAGGCGAGGCGAAACATATGAAAGCCTCCCTGCTGGACCGGCTGCTGCTGACTCCGGCACGGCTGGCGGATATGGCAGACGGGCTGCGGCAGGTTGCCGCGCTGAAAGATCCGATCGGTGAAATTATCGGCGGCAGCACCCTGCCTAACGGGCTGACGGTTACCAAGATCCGGGTGCCGTTAGGCGTCATCGGCATTATTTATGAAGCCCGTCCCAATGTTACGGCGGATGCTGTCGGTTTATGCCTGAAAAGCGGTAATGCGGTCATTTTAAAGGGCGGCAGCGAGGCGATCCGTTCTAACGCAAAGATTGCGGAGGTTCTGAAAAATGCCGCGGAAGCAGCCGGTATTCCTGCGGGAAGTATCCAGTTCATTACCAGCACCGATCATGCTGCGGTGCAGGAACTGATCACCCTGAACGGATTGGTAGATGTGGTCATTCCCCGGGGCAGCGGCCGCCTGATTCAGGCAGTTGTGGGCAATGCCAGCGTGCCGGTCATTGAAACCGGCGTAGGCGTCTGCCACACCTTCGTAGATGCCGGTGCGGATTATGCCATGGCAGAAGCCATCGTCATCAATGCCAAGACCCAGCGTCCGGCGGTTTGCAATGCGATGGAGACCCTGCTGGTGCATAAGGATGCAGTCAGCGATTTCCTGCCGCATATGCTGCAGGTGCTGAAGGAAAACGGCGTGCAGGTGATCGGGGACGCAGCGGTCTGCGCGCTGGACGCGGAAGCAGTGGCTGCCACAGAAGAAGACTGGGCGACCGAATACGGGGACCTGCGTCTTTCCGTAAAAGTGGTAGAAAATGTTGACGAGGCGATTGAACATATATCCAGATATGGCACGAAGCACAGTGAATGCATTGTGACCCGGAACGTTGCCAATGCCCGGAAATTCCAGCAGCTAATAGATGCAGCCTGTGTCTATGTCAATGCCTCTACCCGTTTTACGGACGGGTTCCAGTTCGGCTTTGGCGCGGAGATCGGGATCAGCACCCAGAAGCTGCACGCCCGCGGGCCCATGGCCTTGCCGGAGCTGACGACCTATAAATATCTGATCAGCGGAGACGGACAGGTTCGCCCATGATAGCAATTAATCTGGAAAAGCAGAAAAACATCAGAGATCTTGGCGGAACGGAGACAAAGAACGGCAAACGGATTCGGAAAAATAAGCTGATCCGCAGCGGCCGTATCAGCGAGCTGACGTCTGCTGACGCTGCGTTTTTGTTAGGCTCCTGCCGTCTGCGTACGGTAGTTGACCTGCGGAGCGCAAAGGAAAGTGAGGAGCGGCCTGATCCGCAATGGGGTATTGTGGAATATTCGCGTATCCCGCTTCTGAATGACGATCAGTTGGGCTTTGGCAGTTTTTCTGCCGGAGGCAGCGCAGAAAAACGAATGAATGTGCTGGATACGCTGATCAGCATGACCAGCAGTCCGGCGTATACGCCCAAACAGTATCTGACGGATATCTACCGGAAATTTATTACGACCAAGCAGGCGCAGAGTGCTGTACGGCGCTTTTTTGAACTGCTTCTTTCCCACAGGGAAGGTTCGCTGTTATATCACTGCAACGGCGGGAAGGACCGTACAGGGATCATTACCGTCTTCCTGCTGACGGCGCTGCAGGTGCCACGGGATGTAATCATGGCAGACTATATGGATACCAATGAAAACGTCATGCCCTGGCTGGAGCGGCGGTTGGAGTTACTGCCGGAAAAATACCAGACCAGGCAGGCACAGGCTGTCCTGCGGATGATGTACTTAGCGGATGCGGACTGTCTGCGGGCGGCCTATGAAGAAATGAACCGGCTTGGCGGTTCCCCGGAAGGGTATCTGAAGCAGGTCATAGGGCTTACTGATTTTACGTTGAATGAACTGCGGGGGCGCCTGCTTATTTAGATTCGAAAAAACTCTGGTTTTATGTCCCCTGATTCAGGTTTCTGCTGCAATCCGGGGTTCTTTTTTAAGATATATGCTGAAAAGTTGAATTTATGGCAAATTTTGTCATTGTTAACATAAATTTGCCACAATTAGTTGGTACAATACAATTGTAAAAGTACCGGTAATAATGAATTTCTGTTAAGGTTAACAAGACTAAGCGGTACGGGAGAGTGGTCAGCATGTTGAAATTTATAAAAAACAACCTTTATGCCCTTTTGTTTTTGGTGATCCTGATTGGTGCCTGCTTTGGCGGGTATAAATATTACCAGAGCCAGAAAGCTGCGAAAACGGAAACGGTGAAGACCGCTTCCGTAGAATACGGCAATTTACAAAAGAGCGTTTCTGCGACAGGCAGTCTCAGTGCGCTGGATAATGTCGATATCAGCTCCAAGATCACAGGCCGTATCGTAGAGGTTTTTGTGGCGGAAAACGACCATGTTACGGCAGGACAACTGTTGTTGAGACTGGATGATACTTCTCTGAAAGCGACGGAGGTGCAGCGCAAGGCTACGCTGGATGAGGCGGAACTGACCCTGAACCGTTATGCGAAACTGCTGGCGCAGGGGGCTGTGCCGCAGCAGACCTATGACACAGCGCTGATGAACTACAAGGTGGCGAAAGCAGCGCATGAGCAGGCTGTTTCAAATACGAACGACACATACATTTATTCCCCGATTGACGGCTACGTGATCGGCAAGCCGACACCGGTAGGCCAGACCATCAGCTCCGGTATCAGCACACCGCAGGTCATCATGTCCGTTGCCAATCTGGATAAGATGCAGATTGAGACGCTGGTGGACGAATCGGATATCGGCCAGATCAAAGTCGGTCAGAAGGTTGAATTTACAGTAGACTCTTATTCTGAAGAAACCTTTGAGGGTACGGTGCGGCTGATTTCCCGCAGCGCGACCACGACGAACAATGTCATTTACTATAAAGTGTATGTTGATGTCGCCAATTCCCAGAACAAACTGTTCCCCACCATGACGGCGCGGGCAAACATTATTATCAGTGAAGCCGGCGATGTACTGATGGTTCCCCAGAACTGCCTGTTCTATGACGGCGGTCGCGCTTATGTGAAAAAATACGACGCAAAGACCAAACAGGAAACCCAGGTTGACGTTGAGGTCGGCATGACCGGTGACGAAAGGGTTGCGGTAAAGAGCGACCAGCTCCGTCAGGGTGATAAGCTGGTGGTCAAGACGTTAAAGGCAAAACAGACCAACAACAATATGCGGGGTCCGATGCCGGGCGGCGGGCATTAAAAAACATAACCCAAAGCAGCTGCCCCATATACGCAGATATGGCTGTTGACGCGAACGTTGCCGGCATAATCTGTGTGACTGCATCGGTTACGCGGATATGGCACAGGAAATGAGGAGTAAATATGGCAGATGTCATTGTACTGGAAGATATTGTGAAGCAGTTTGTGATGGGCGATACCATCCTCCAGGCGCTGGATCATGTGAACTTCAGCGTGGAGGAAGGAGACTTTGTTGCCATCATGGGGCCTTCCGGCAGCGGCAAATCCACCATGATGAATATTCTGGGCTGCCTGGACCGTCCAACTTCCGGCAAGTATTACCTGGATGGAAAAGAAGTTGCGGGTATGGGCGACGACGAGCTGGCTCATTACCGGAATGCCAAGATTGGTTTTGTATTCCAGAATTTTAACCTGCTGTCCAAGATTACGGCCCAGCAGAACGTAGCCCTGCCTCTTGTATATGCAGGGGTGCCGGAAGAAGAGCGGATGGAGCGGGCCCGGATTGCCTTGAAGGATGTAGGGCTGGAGGACCGCATGGATCATAAACCCAATGAGCTTTCCGGCGGCCAGCGGCAGCGGGTAGCCATTGCCCGGGCACTGGTCAATAATCCGGCCATCGTCATGGCAGATGAACCTACCGGGAATCTGGATACGAAATCCAGTTATGAGATCATGGATATTTTTAAGAAACTGAACGCCATGGGGAAGACCATCGTCATGGTCACCCACGAGCCGGATATCGGGCAGCAGACCAAACGCATCCTGGTGATGCGGGACGGCCACCTGAACAGTGATGAAAGGCTGGTACACGATTATGTTCAATGAGTCGATCAAGATGGCCATTGACGGGATGATATCCAATAAACTGCGGACTTTGCTGACGCTGCTGGGTATCATCATCGGCGTAGGCGCCGTCATTGCCATGGTCAGCCTGGGCTTCGGCGTAAAGGAACAGATCAAGGAGAATATTTCCCGTCTGGGCAGCAACCTGCTGATCGTGCAGTCCGGGGGCCGTACGGCAACCGGCGCCCGTATCCAGGCAGGCAGCGGCGCGCGGCTGACCTATGATGATGCAAAGGCTATCGAAAAGAACATAGATGGAATAAAATATGTAGCCCCTATTGTTTCAAAAGGGTATCAGCTGGTCGTGGGTAATCAGAACTGGACCACCAATGTACAGGGAAGCACGCCCAATATTATTGATATCCGGGATTATACGGTGGAAGAAGGCCGGAATATGACCGAACGGGATATGGCGGGCAAAGACCGTGTATGTGTGATTGGTAAAACGATCGTTGATAATCTGTTCCCGGAAGGCGATGCGGTCGGCAAAACGATCCGTATCAATCTGGCGCCTTTCAAGGTAGTAGGCGTACTGGGCAGCAAGGGGCAGTCCTCCAGCGGGCAGGACCAGGATGACGTTGTATTTGTTCCGCTGACAACGGCGCAGAACCGCATGATGGGTATTACCTATGTGAATAATATTACCATCCAGGCGGAAAATGAAAATGTGATTGACGCTGTACAGGCTGAGGTGGAAAACCTGCTTCGTACACGGCATCGTATCAAGAATCCGGATGACGACGATTTCACCGTGCGTAACCTGGCAGCTCTGATGGATACCATGATGAGCACGGCCAACACCATTACCATGCTGCTGGGCTGCATTGCGGCCATCAGCCTGCTGGTAGGCGGCATCGGTATCATGAACATTATGCTGGTATCGGTAACGGAACGTACCCGGGAAATCGGCATCCGCAAAGCATTAGGCGCTACCTATAATAATATTTTACTGCAGTTCCTGATCGAATCCGCGGTTATCGGTATCATCGGCGGTTTTCTGGGTGTCGTCCTGGGCGTAGGCGCATCCTATGCCATCAGTGCCTTTGCCGAATGGAAGACCGTTATTTCCGTGCCGATCATCATTATAGCGGTAGTATTTTCTGTAGGTATCGGCGTATTCTTCGGTATTTATCCGGCAAGGAAAGCCGCTTTGCTGGATCCCATTGAAGCCCTGCGGTATGAATAAGTTTAAGGACTTGCGGCATGCAGAATGAACCAGGTATGTTGCAAAAAATAAAACTGTTTATAAAGGCCTTCTCAGAATTTCTGGGAAGGCCTAAAACCGTTTTTGATATCAAAGACCGGTTGAAACTGATCTTGCTGTTAGTTTTAGTGATTGCTGTGCTGGAAGCGATTATCTGGTATGTTAAAGCTAAAGCCTGACGGCTCTGCCATTCAGGTCATGGAAGAGCATCTGTTATGAGACGGTTCAGTTTGTGAAATCCATAAGAAATCTGTTGCTTTTATTTACAAATGTTACGATAGATTGGTATAATATAATGTAATACACTGAAAAATTGTGAGGAGGCGGCGGCATGGAACGGCTGGCGATCATGGGCGGGACCTTCGATCCGATCCATATAGGTCATCTGCGCATGACTTATGCGGTACAGAAGCAGCTGGCCTTTGACAAAGTCGTCTTTTTGCCTGCCTATATTCCTCCCCATAAACAGACACGTACGGACTGTGCATCCTGGGAAGACCGGCTGGCCATGGTCCGGCTGGCGGTTCAGCATTATGAAGATTTTGTAGTCAGCTGTGTGGAGTTTGACCGGGGCGGCATTTCGTACACGTTTGATACGGTGAATTATTTGCAGGAGCTGTGGCCTGACGCAGAGATTTACCTGATCATCGGGGAAGATTCCCTGACCCAGCTCTATACCTGGCATAAAATCCATGAACTGCTGCGCATGGTGTACTTTGTGGCGGCAGAGCGTCCCGGGTACGAAGGCGAGGTTGGCGTGGAAAGGCTGATACGCACCTGCGGGTCCTGGGTGACGGATAAGATCATCCATGCGGAAATTCCGGAAACAGCCATATCCTCTACGGAAATCCGTAAACGCCTGCGGGAGGGGAAACCGATCCGGGGCATGGTACCGCCGGAGGTGGAACGGTATGTGTATGAGCATGGACTGTATCGTCCGGGAAAAGAGGGTTGAACTGAATTGACAATAGAAGAAATGCGGGCATTGCTGGAAGCAAGCCTGCCGCCGAAACGGTATAAGCATTCCGTCCGTGTATATGAAACGGCGCTGCAGATGGCAGACGCTTACAAGGCAGATAAAGAGAAGGTTGCGACAGCTGCCCTGCTGCACGACTGCGGGCGGGAAATTCCTACAAAAGAGCTTCTGGCGAAAGCACGTGGATTTGGTATAGAAGTAGATAATGTGGAGGCGGCACAGCCGATTTTGCTGCACGCCAAGCTGGGCGTTTATTATGCTGTCCACAAATACGGAGTACATGACGCGGAAGTGTTGGATGCGATCCGCTATCATTCCACCGGAACGACAGATATGTCGGAGACGGCGAAAATAGTGTTTCTTGCAGACATGATAGAACCGAAACGGGATTTTCCGGGCGTAGAAGAGTTAAGAAAAGTTTCCTGGCAGGATCTGGACCGGGGTATGTTTTTATCCTATGATAATACAATCCGATACCTGTTGGACGACCGGGCACTGATCCACCCGGACGCCATTGCCGGATATAACCAGCTGGCCGCCCGGTACAAAGCGCTGAAAGACTGAACAGGGAAAAAGAGGGCATAAATGGATTCGGAAAACAGAAATGAAAATCATGTGAACCAAGGTGAAAATGAAGGACGGCATTATCACCGTTCCAAGCGCCGCCGTATGCGCTGGGGACGTGTATTTTTGCTGCTGGTCGTCCTGGCCGTACTGCTGACTACAGTTTTCTGGGGCGCGGTCTGGGTCTATACCAACATCCTGCATGTACCTGAAAAGAAAACGGTAGCGGCTGACACAACCATTGAAAAGGACGAGAAGCTGAATAAACGTATCAATGTGCTGTTGCTGGGGATTGACGATGGGGACAGCGAAGCGGATGCGAGCGAACCCAAACGGACAGATGCCATGATCGTAGCCAGCTTTGATCCGGAAGCCCATAAAATTTCGCTGATTTCCCTGCCACGTGACACTATGGTCCTGTTGCCAGGTCATACGCATTATGAGAAGCTGAATTCTGCCTATACCTATGGCGGGGTGGCTATGGCCAAGCAGTCTATTGCGAATCTGCTGCGGATCCCTATCCATTATTATGCGTTGTTGAACTGGCAGGGGTTTATTGAAGTAATCAATCTTGTTGGCGGGGTAGACCTTTATGTTGATAAAGATATGTATTACGAGGATCCATACGCTAACCTGAAAATTGATATTAAGCACGGTTACCAGCATCTGGACGGAAATAAGAGCGGCCAGTATGTCCGGTTCCGCACCGATGAACTGGGTGATATCGGACGCGTCCAGCGGCAGCAGAAGTTCCTGAAAGCATTGGGCTTGCAGATGTTTTCGGTAGAAAATATTGCCAAGATACCGAAGATACTGGCAACTGTAAAAAACTATGTTGATACTGATATGGATACAGTGACTTTGCTGAAAGCTGCCCGCAGTTTCAATATTTTGTCTGATAATAATATCCGCTCCGGTATGCTGTACGGGAATTTCTATGATTCCCCGTCCAGCGGCATCAGTTACTGGCGCACTACCCGTCCGGAAATTGAAAAATCGCTGACAGAGGTGGATATTCCATTTATGGCCGTTAAAGACGGCAGCAGCGACAACGACCCGGTGAACGGGGTGGAAGCTGCGGCGCCGCTGGAATGGGAAGGCGGGCCAAGGCGTAAATCCACTTCCGCAGTAAAACAGAAACCGGCTGTCAGCAGGAACGAAACGGAAGTAAGAAAGCCGCAGGCGGAGCAGGGAAGTAAAACTTCTTCAGGTTCTAAAGCTTCGGGTACTGTCACGGAAAAGAAGCAGGCTCCTGCGGTTTCCAATACACCGAAAGCGGCTCCCAAAAAGAGCGCGCCTCCGGTGATACGCAAGCCCGTCATCAGCAATAAGCCACAGGCGGCGCCGAAAAACTGATCCGGTTCAGAGAAAATAAAGTATTTACCCAAATTAACAAATAAATATTAACAAATGGATTACGGAGGAAAATTACATGACAATGCAGCCGAAAGAGCTGGCACAGAAAATTGCCGCTATTGCAGATGATAAAAAGGGCAATGATATTTTACTGTTAAATATGGAAGGCATTTCGTATATGACCGATTACTTTGTGATTGCCAGCGCATCCAATACAACACTGGTGCGGGCCATCGCAGACGCAATCGAGGACAAGCTGGCAGAGGAAGAGGTCTTCTGCCGTCACAAGGAAGGCTATCAGGACGGACGCTGGGTGCTGTTGGATTTTGGCGACGCCGTGGTACATATTTTCCTGGAAGAAGAACGCAATTTCTATAATCTGGAACAACTGTGGGCTGATGCGCCCAGCGAAGCATTCAAGGGGACCGGAGATGGAGAATGAGCTGAAGTACAAAGCCGGTGATGTGGTCACTCTGAAGGCGGTCCGTGTTTCCGACATGGGAGCCTTTCTGGATGCAGGTACCGGTAATACGTCGGACGATATCCTGCTGCATAAGCAGCAGCAGCTTTCACCGGTTAAGGCCGG
This sequence comes from Acidaminococcaceae bacterium, assembly GCA_017460905.1. Taxonomy (GTDB): domain Bacteria; phylum Bacillota; class Negativicutes; order Acidaminococcales; family Acidaminococcaceae; genus Succiniclasticum. Next base: position 9,701 of record JAFTZZ010000229.1, read on the forward strand.
GGAAGAGGTGCGTGTTTATCTGTATCTGGATCCCC
>JAFTZZ010000230.1 GCA_017460905.1 Acidaminococcaceae bacterium
CTGTGTCAGTCAATACCTGCCGGACATACTGAAACAGTACGGCGGAAATGTGATGCTGGCTTACGGCGGCGGCTCCATCAAACGCAACGGAATTTATGAAGAGATCACAGAAATTTTGAACGCGGCTGGCAAGACCGTTACGGAATTTTCCGGCATCATGTCCAACCCCACCTACAGCAAGGTACTGGAGGGCGCAAAGCTGGCCCGCGAAAAAAATATCGACCTGATCCTTGCCGTCGGCGGCGGTTCTGTCATGGACTGCTGCAAGGCAATTTCCCTGGCGGCTGTATACGACGGGGACATCTGGGACGATTTCTGGATGAAGGCGGGTACTGTAACTGTTAAGCCGCTTCCTTTGGGGATCGTCATGACCGTTACCGGCACCGGCAGCGAGATGAACGGCGGCTCTGTCATCACCCACGAAACAATGAAAATCAAAACTGGGCGCGATTATCCGGCGCTGAACGCGCAGTTTGCCCTGCTGGATCCCCTGTACACCTACAGCGTGCCGAAAAAACAGATGGTTTCGGGCAGCTTCGACTCCCTGTCCCACATGATGGAAATCTATTTCAGCCTGCCCAATGAAGACAACGTGTCCGACGAAATCAACGAAGCCCTGATGCGCAGCGTGATCCGCAATCTGCGCAAGGCGATTGAAAATCCGGAAGACTACACAGCCCGCAGCAATCTGGTCTGGGCTTCCACCATGGCAGAGAACCGCATTTTGAAATTAGGCAAAAAGACCGACTTTGAATGTCATTTGATGGAACATCAGGTGGGGGCCTACACTGACTGCAACCACGGCTGCGGCCTGGCGGTGCTGCATCCTGCCTACTACCGTCACATCTATAAAGACGGCCTGCCCAAATTCGTGCGCTTCGCTACGGAAGTCTGGGGCATCGACCCCGCCGGCAAGACGGATGAAGAAGTGGCGCTGGCAGGCATAAACGCGCTGGCAGACTTTATTAAGGAAATCGGCCTGCCCACCACCCTGTGGGAATTAGGCGTAAAAGATAAACAGCAGGCGGAAGAAATCGCCGATACCTGCTTCCTGTCGCCGGGCAGCTACCGCAAGCTGACGCGGGAAGACATCCGCGTGATTTTCGCGGCGGCCTATTGAGGGATGAAACATTTTGCGCCTCTCTGGTTGATGTCGGCAACATAAACGCAAAAGATGCGACGCGTTAGCAGAACAATAAATGGAAAGGAAACATTATGAACATGAAAAAGAAATTGGCGGCAATGTTGGCGTTAGGTTTACTGTGCGTGTCCTCCTTCGCTTTTGCGGAAGCAACTGCAGCGGATTTTAAATATCTGCCGGGGACGGATGTTTCCAGCCGTTTTACCGGCACCGTGTACCGTAACGATTTGATCAATCTGGATCCTACCTATAACGTGCCCCAGACAAATCTCATTACGTTTGAACCGGGCAGCCGCAGCTCCTGGCACGTGCACGGCGGTATGGTTGTGGTAGGCGTGGAAGGAACCGGCATCGTGCAGATCGACGGGCAGCCGGCCATCCTCATCCGCAAAGGCGACGCGGTCCAAATTCCCGCCGGGGTCAGCCACTGGCATGGCGCAACGAAAGATTCCCGCTTCCAGCAGCTTGTCATTTACGATAAAAACTGGAAAGCGCCTGACGGCTTAAAAGGCAGGACAGGCAAGGTCACCGACGAAGAATACGCCAATCTGGAATTTGTAGAAGCGCCGCGAAAGGAAATGCCGGCCAAAAACTTTACCTTTGCTGCCAATAAATTCAATTCCCCGAATTTCACCAAGCCGGTGTATCTGGGAAAAGCCGTCACTGCTCCCAACGAAGCAGGCTCGCCTGACTACACGTACGTTTTCTTCCCCAAAGGCGTTTATAACAAATGGCACATGCACGGCGAAGGCCAGATTCTGATCGCTACGGACGGCATCGGCCTGCACCAGATGCAAAACGGCGAGCTGCAGATCATGCTCCCCGGCGATGTGGCGTACTGCCCTCCGGGCGAAACCCACTGGCACGGCGCCGCACCCAACAGCAGCTTCGGCCACCTGGCAATCAGCCCGCTGGGCCCGCACACTGTAAAATGGTATGATTTCAAAGATAAAAAGGAATTGAAGAACGAATATTCTATAAGGAAAGAAAGTTAATAAAACCTTTAAGATATTGGAAGAACGGAAAGGATTCCACCATGAAAAAAACTGCCATACTGCTTGTGCTGCTGACCGCGATTTCCACCGGCGCGCTGGCCAGCGAAAAACTGACGCTGGAGACCCAGGGGCACTTTGCTGCGGGAGGTATCACCATCCAGCGGGAAGGAACCTACGACAATTCGAAATTCGCCGGCTGGGCCACGCCCATTGAACAGGGGCAGAGCTACCGCGCCGACCACGCGATCGTAAGCTACCAGATTCCCGCCAAAGCAAAAAACGCGCCGCTGCTGTTTATCCACGGCTACGGCGGCTCCGGCCTCTGCTGGGAAATGACGCCGGACGGACGGGAAGGATTTTCCACGCTGATGCTGCGCAAACATTACCCTGCCTACGTAATCGATCTGCCGGGACGGGGCCGCGCGGGCAAAACCTCCGCTACAACCACCGTCACCCCGAAAGCTGATGAAATGCTGTGGTTCGACATCTGGCGCTTAGGCGAATACCCGAATTATCACAATGATGTACAATTTCCTAAAGATGCGGAAACACTGAACCAGTTTTTCCGGGAAATGACGCCGGACCTGAGCGCGCATAATATGAAGACAGACTTGGCCGCAATCAGCGCTGCCATTGATAAAACGGCAGCCATGACGGGCAGAACCCTCCATGCCAAAGACCCAGCAGGCGTGGTGCTTGTCACACACTCCGCAGGCGGATTCCCCGGCTGGCTTTCCGCTATCGGCAACTCGAAAGTAAAAGCCGTTGCGTCCTATGAGCCGGGCGGCTACGTGTTCCCGGAGGGTGAAGTGCCGGAACCCATGCCCAGCCTCACCGGCACTGCCTCAGGCGTACCCGTTCCCATGGAACAATTCAAACGGCTGACGGAAATTCCCATTGTCATGTACTTCGGCGATTATATTCCGGAAGAAGTGACGGACAAGCTGGGCGGCGAAAACTGGCGCGTCCGCCTGCAGATGGCCCGCAAATTTGCGGATGCGATTAACCGCCATGGCGGCAACGCGACTTTAGTTGAACTGCCGAAACTGGGCATCAAAGGCAACACCCATTTCCTCATGAGCGACCTGAACAACGGACAGCTGGCAGATTTGTTTGACGCTTGGTTGAAGGGACAGAAACTGGATAAATGAGGTCTAATTTTTATCAAAACGGCTGCCGGACGTTAAAAGCGAATGACAACACAAACAGGAGAACAGCATGAACGCAACAGTTATAAACGGTTTACAAAATTTATTGGTAGTCAACAAAAAGAAAACCGCGACTCTGGTAACGTGCGTCATCCTGTTAGGGCTTTCCGGATGTAACGCCGCGACCACAGGCTCCGAAAAATCCGCGCAAAACGCAGGGACGGTAATCGCGGCCAAAACCAAAACAAATGCTGAAACAGGAGCTGTGACAAAAGAAATGACGGCAGCAAGTAAAGCGGCGCGCAGCAGCGAAAATTTTACAGTGAACACACTGATACAGGACGTGATCCGCTATCCGGCCTTTGGCCATTACGGGCGGCTGATCTTCCCCGTCAATACGCATTACTTCAGCGGCAGCACGCTGGGCAACCTGTCTCTGACCTGGTACTCGGAAATCCGTCCGGAAAAGACAGTAGAAATCTGTAATTATTTCAAACAGCATGCGGATGCCGGGGATACCGTTTTTTATGATATCTACACGCCGGAAGAAAAGGCTGCGGACCCTTCAAAGAATGATGCGGGGCTGTTCTTTTTTAAAGGAAAGCCAGGCGCGAAATTTGCCATTTGCAATTCCGGCGGCGGCATGGTGTATGTAGGTTCCATGCACGACAGTTTCCCTCACGCATTAGAAATTGCAAAAAAAGGATACAACGCGTTTGCTCTCATTTACCGGGCCGGTTACCAGACGGGGCCGGAGGACCTGGCACGGGCCATCGCCTTTATCCATACCCACGCCAAAGAACTGCAGGTAGATACTGCCGGCTATTCCCTGTGGGGCGGCTCTGCCGGAGCACGACTGGCCGCCTGGCTGGGTTCTCATGGAACGGAAGCCTTCGGCGAAAAACCGTATCCCCGTCCCGCGGCGGTGATCATGCAGTATACAGGGCTTTCAGAAGTAACAGGAAAGGAGCCCGCTACCTATAATTGTGTGGGAACCAGCGACCACATCGCGCCCTATTATGTCATGCAGTCCCGCATCAACCAAATTCGCGCCAACGGGACAAACGCAGAGATTGAAGTGTTCCCTGATCTGGACCACGGTTTCGGCATCGGCACGGGAACCGTTGCCGAGGGCTGGGTAGGCCGCGCGGTTGCGTTCTGGGAAAAACAGATGAAGTGATGGAAAGAATAAAGCGCCCGGCCATCGAATCCGGACTGCCCGGTAGGGAGAAACATCTATCAGGTTCTTGACAAACATCTTGCAGGAATTATTTGACATACACGAACCCGAAGGCGGTATATGCCTGCCTGAATTACAATGAAGCCTTCTGTCCGAAACAGATTGCGGCACGGTCCATCTGTGAAGTTGTCATATGTCCCCACCAGCAGAGCACCTGTGTGCGTGATTTTCTCTGCCTGCGAAAAATCGCCGTCTGTCTCCGTGTGCACATTGTTGAGCAGCCCGGAAAACTGCCAGTCCCAGGCTGTATTCGCAATACATTCCACCCAGCCCATGATAGAAGGGATTGGAATAAAAATTGCCGTGGATACCGGTGATGGCAATCATCACCGTATCCGCGGTTTTCTCTTTTTGCCGGCGAAAGAGCACGCCGTTCAGCACGACGCCGCGCTGCGTGGGAACATTCAGTCGAAACATCATGGGCGTTCCCTCCCGCGGAAGATGCATTTATGTGCCGGAGAAGAATAACAGCGGTTGCAGGATACGCACTTCGAAACCGCCGCCGGATCGGCTTGCATGCGCAGCGGCAGGTCCGGCTCCCGCAGCAGCGGCCGCGACAGGGAAAGCAGGGCGATATCCGTTTGTTCCAGTACTGCCTGCATCGTATCCGCGCCGCCGCTTCCGCAAACTGCCGGATCACAAAACGGATTTCCGCAACCATCATGTCGTCCGGCTCAACCTGCTCATAACGGCCTTGGGGTGTTTCCCTGTAATACCCGCCCAGCGCTAACTGCGTAATAACCGGGCAGCCTTCTGCGTGGATGATATCCGTCAGCCGTTTGTACTGGGGAAGCAACGCGTCGTTGCACAGGCGCATCATGCCGCCAAAATAGTAATCGTGCCGGGACACGCTGGTAAACCCGGTGATGATTGCGCCCACGCCGCCTTTTGCCAGTTCTTCATACTTGCCCTCCTCAATTTCAGATTGTGCTGTTGGCGTGCTGCCGTTTTTCGTTGTTGCGCACGCCTGTTTCGCAACACAGCCTTTACATTTTGCTTTTTCTCTATTATAATGAGTTACAATAAATTTACAAGAAGGCAGTTTATTCTTTGTAACTATATTTTATATAGTTTTGTGATGTTTTCTGGAATGCAGGAGGCTATGATGGCAGAAAGAACCCTTCCCAAAAATGAAAATATTTATGAAACCCCGTGTCCGATCCTGTATGCGATGGAAATTATCGGGCAGAAATGGAAACTGCCCATACTCTGGTACATCGCGGACGCAGACCGGCAGACGCTGCGCTACCGGGAACTGGAGCGGAAGGTGGTGGGTATTACGGCCACCATGCTGACCAAATGCCTGCGGGAGCTGGAAGCGGACGGACTGATCACCCGCACCCAGCACAATACAATCCCGCCAACGGTGGAATATTCCCTCAGCGAGAGAGGGAAGAGCCTGATTCCCGCACTGGAATCGGTCTATCAGTGGGCGGAAAAGCAGATGGAGAAGTGGTAGAGGCCTTTTTGTATTCCCATAACGTCAAAAACAAGCTCATTTGTAAGAGGCTGGAATAGGGGATTTGGACCCCTCGGCGCAATGGCAGCTTGTACGAACAAAGCAATGAAATGCACGAAGGTTGTGTCATTGCGAGACAGACAATAACACCCAGCTATATAAATACCAACAAGCAGGCTCGAAAACCGCACAGCGACTGGCTTTATGAAAAAAACCGGTCAGTTAACTAAACCGGGGTGAGGGTTACGAGTTTGGATATTTATAACGGAAGATTGGCTACGGAAAGAAAAGCTATATAGTATTTTACGGAGGGTACATAGATACAAAGTTTTTGCACTTAAATGCAAAAACTTTATTTTTTTTGAGGTTTGTGCTATATTAAACATAAAAGGTATCAGGAGGACTCCGTCATGAATGATTCATATAGATTAAAAAACCGTAAAGATTACATGAAAAAGCTGATTGCTTTTCAGGATACAGAGCCGGTAAAGATTGTAACCGGTATACGGCGCTGCGGAAAATCCAGTCTGCTGAAGCTGATGACTGCGCATCTGAAGGAAACAGGGATAGCGGATGAGCAGATTGTCGAAATGAACTTTGAAAATTATGAGTTCAAAGATATGTCCGGTGATGAGGTTTATCATTATGTAAAAGAAAGAATCATTCCCGGAAAACGTATGTACCTGTTCTTTGATGAATTGCAGCGGGTCACGGCATGGGAAGACACAATCAATGCATTCCGGGTAGAGTTTAACTGCGATATTTATGTTACGGGTTCTAATGCTTGGCTGTTTTCTTCAGAATATTCCACGTATCTGTCTGGAAGGTATGTGGAAATTAAAATGTTGCCGCTGTCTTTCAGTGAATTTCTGTCATTTCATGATTTTGAGGTCAGGGATACTAAAACCGTGACGGGAAAAACAAAAAAGCAGATATATGATGCGAGTGGTGAACATTATGAACTTCGCGAAATGTTTGACGCTTATATCTGGTTTGGCGGAATGCCGGGCCTTTCTGAAGCAGGGCTTGTCCAGGAAAGAGCATTGTCACTGTTGGACGGTATCTATTCAACAGTAGTCGTCAGGGATATACTGGAACGGGAAAAAAGGAGGGGACAGAAGCAGGTTACAGACCCTGCGTTGCTTCGCAAGATAGTTTTGTTTTTGGCCGATAGTATTGGCAGCAATGTTTCTGTGTCTTCTATCGGCAACACTCTTGTAAACGAGGGATTGCTGGAAGAGGGAAAACGCAGGGGATTACCCAGTGTCCACACGGTGCAGGCTTATGTTAATGCGTTGCTGGAAAGCTATTTCTTTTATGAAATCAAACGGTTTGATATCAAGGGTAAGGACTATTTGCGCACATTAGGGAAATATTATATTGTGGATATCGGGTTGCGTAATTACCTGCTGGGCTTCCGTAACAGGGACAGCGGGCATATATTAGAAAACCTTGTGTATTTTGAATTGCTCCGCAGAGGCTATGACGTTGCCATCGGCAAGATAGGCGATAAGGAAATCGATTTTATTGCAGTAACAGCCAATGATAAAAAATATATACAAGTTACTGAATCTATGCTGAGTCCGGATGTGAGGGAACGGGAACTGGAACCGTTGAAAAAGGTAAGGGATAATTACGATAAGATGATTTTGTCATTAGAACCGGGGCTGGAAGAGTCTTATGACGGTATCCGGTCTGTTGATTTGTTAGCCTGGCTGCTGGAAGACCGGTAAAATTGGCGGAGAAACCGGATTTTTTACGGTCTCTAAATACCAACAAGCAGGCTCGAAAACCGCGCAGCGGCTGGCTTTACAAAAAAATGGGGCTGTAACAAAATGAAGTTTTTACACTGAATTTTGCTCAGCCCTTTCCCATTGTGCAACAATGCGGGGTTATGGACTATCATTAAAAATAATCTGTAACCCCGCTATCTGTTTTTAGGCGCACTTTAATA
>JAFTZZ010000231.1 GCA_017460905.1 Acidaminococcaceae bacterium
GGTGGTCATGCGTGTTACCGGCAGGGAAGACCATATTGAGGCGCTGCTGCAGATGCTGAAGGGATATGAAATTCTGGAAATGGCCCGTACCGGACAGATTTCCCTGTCCCGCGGCGCAAATTCCGTTAAGAAGATGTAAGACTGGTATCTACGTTTCAGGCCGGATCTGGGACGTTGCATATATTAAATCGGTTTCGTGATATCTTAAAAATATTTATTGAAAAAAGGAGAGATTTATCATGGCAAAAGTGTATTACGATCAGGATGTAAACTGGGACGTCATTAAAGGCAAAAAGGTTGCTATTGTTGGTTACGGCAGCCAGGGTCATGCCCATGCACTGAATTTGCGCGACAATGGACTGGAAGTAGCAGTTGGCCTGTACAAAGGCTCCAAATCCGCTGCCAAGGCGGAAGCAGCCGGCCTGAAGGTTTTAACGGTAGGCGAAGCGGTTAAATGGGCAGACATCACTATGGTCCTGATTCCGGACGAAAAACAGGCTGACGTTTATAAAGCGGAAATTGCGCCCAACCTGAAACCCGGCAGCGCGTTGGCTTTTGCTCATGGTTTCAATATTCATTTCCAGCAGATTATTCCGCCTGCTGACGTTGATGTTTTCATGGTTGCCCCGAAAGGTCCGGGTCATCTGGTTCGCCGTGTATTTACGGAAGGTTCCGGTGTTCCTGACGTATTCGCGGTTTATCAGGATGCTACCGGCAAGTGCTTTGATCTGGCGCTGGCTTATGCCCGCGGCATCGGCGGCACCCGTGCCGGTGTTATCCAGACTACTTTCAAGGAAGAAACGGAAACCGACCTGTTCGGTGAGCAGTGCGTACTGTGCGGCGGTGTAACCGCTTTGATGGAATCCGGTTTCAATACGTTGGTGGAAGCCGGTTATCAACCGGAAATTGCGTACTTTGAATGCTTCCATGAAATGAAGCTGATCGTTGATCTGATGTATGAAGGCGGCATGGCAAAAATGCGTTACTCCATCAGTGACACGGCAGAATATGGTGATTACCATACCGGCAAAAAGATTGTTACGGATGACACCCGCGCCGCAATGAAGAAAGCCCTGAAAGAAATCCAGGACGGTACCTTCGCCAAAGACTGGCTGTTGGAAAACCGTTCCGCAGGCCGCGCGCATTTCCTGGCTGAGCGCCGCATCCATGCGGAAACCCAGCTGGAAGAAGTAGGAAAACGGCTGCGCAGCATGATGAGCTGGCTGCAGGCTCCTAAGGCGGAAGCTCCGGCTCCGGCTAAAAAAGCGGTTGCAAAAAAGACTCCGGTAAAGAAAGCCGCTGCCAAAAAAGCTCCGGCTAAAAAATAATTTATAAGAAACAGAAACTGCCGGAGGTTTTTCTCCGGCAGTTTATTCAGGGTATTAGCTGAAAAGCCGGATTTTACCGGCCGAGTCATTGCCTGCCAGGCAGGCGCAACTAATTCTGATGAAATGAGAAGGTATAGTCCTATGAAACTGAATGGCGCGCAAGTTGTAATAGAGAGCTTGAAAAAAGAAAATGTAGATGTGGTGTTCGGATATCCTGGCGGTGTGATACTGCCCTTGTATGATGAAATGTATAAGGCAGAATATCCTCGGCACATCCTGCCCGGACACGAGCAGGGCGCGGTACATGCGGCAGACGGATATGCCCGCGCCACCGGGCGTCCCGGCGTGTGTTTTGCTACCTCCGGCCCCGGCGTATGCAACATGGTTACAGGTATCGCCACAGCGTATATGGACTCTATTCCATTAGTTGTTTTCAGTGCCCAGGTATCGACCAAAGCAATCGGCAGGGATTCTTTTCAGGAGGCGGATATTACAGGTATTACCACGCCGATCACCAAGCATAATTATCTGGTCAAGAAGATTGATGATCTGCCCCGTGTAATTAAGGAAGCATTTCTGATTGCCACGACTGGCCGTCCGGGGCCTGTGCTTATTGATATCGCTACGGATGTGTTCCGCGCGGAAATAGAGTTTGCGTATCCTGCAGAAGTTCATCTCCGCGGTTACAAAGCAGATTTTACCGGGGATGAAAACGCAATTGACAAGGCGGTGGCTGCTTTTAAAGAAGCCAGGAAGCCAATCCTGATGACCGGCGGCGGCATTATCTCTTCTAACACGGCAGAGTTTGTCCGTCAGATTGTGGAAGCTACCGGCGTGCCGGTTGTCACAACGCTCATGGGCAAAGGTGCGGTTTCCGACCATTATGATGCGCATCTGGGTATGGTGGGCATGCACGGCTCTTTTGCTTCCAACATGTCTATGACTCAGTGCGATTTGATTCTGGCTGTCGGCGCGCGTTTCAGTGACCGTGTAACCGGCGACGTTACCAAGTTTGCCAAATACGCAACTGTTATCCAATTCGAAGTGGACAGCGTGGAAATCGACAAGATTGTTCATGCTGACATTCCTGTGATTGGCGATTTGCGCTGGTCCATGCCGCTGTTTGCGAAAAAAGTGCTGGAAAACGGAGAGATTCTGAAAAACAGATTCGCTCCCTGGCGTGATGAACTGCTGAAAATCAAAGCAAAACATCCCTTCGTCTCCCGCAAACTGAAGGGAAAGATTACGCCCGAACGGTTATATAAAACGATAATGAAGCACGCGGATAAAGATGCTATCGTGGTGACTGATGTGGGACAGCACCAGATGTGGACGGCTCAGTTCTATGATGTGGACCAGCCCCGGCATTTTCTTTCCAGTGGAGGCCTGGGAACCATGGGTTTTGGTTTGCCCGCTTCCATGGGCGCCAAGCTGGGCTGCCCGGATCAACAGGTAATCCTGTTTACTGGCGACGGAAGCATCATGATGTGCTGCCAGGAATTTGCCACGCTGCACCGTTACGGCATTCCGGTCAAAGTCTTCGTGCTCCACAATAATGTGCTGGGCATGGTGAACCAGTGGCAGCGTCTGTTCTTTGGCGGACGGGAAAGCCAGTCTGTAGTAAAAGATCTGGTAGATTTCCCGGCTATGGTGAAAGCGATGGGACTGGAAGGTGTAAAGGTCACCGATCCCAAAAAGCTGAACAGCGTTGTAAAAGCGGCGTTGAGAAGCAAAGGTTCCGTGCTGGTTGACGTGGCTATCCCCAACGATGAAAACGTGTTTCCCATGGTTCCGGGCGGTAAACATCTCGACCAGATGATTTTACAGGATTCACTGGACTGAAGTTACCGGCTGGACATTTGTAAAGAATACAGATAAAATAGTACCGGCTCTCCCGTTGGACTGCCGGTACTTTAGATTATACGCTTAAGGAACGAGCGCTATTGTGTTTTGGAAAGCAATTTAAATAAGGTAGTGTGTGGAATGAAAAATTATCCGGATCTGAGGCGGCTGACGGTATGCCGCAATTTGTTAGCGGATACAGTCATTGAAAAACTTCTCAACGTTCAGTTAAAAATGCAGGAAGAATCCTTTGCGATGGATGGGGCAGCTGTGCAGGAACAGTCAGCGGCGAAAAGCGAACTGGCGGATGTTTTGCTGAGCCGGGCGGAAATGCTGGGTCTTGCGGGAAATATTTTACCTGCTTATATTTTGCATTGCCTGACGGAAGGGAATAATACCGCCGCCGTGACAGTGGAGGCCACCGGCAGTTATGGCAGCGGCCTGATGGAAGCAATGACCTTTGATATGACATTGTTATTGCCATACCTGTCTGTAAAAACC
>JAFTZZ010000232.1 GCA_017460905.1 Acidaminococcaceae bacterium
ACTTCAATGCCGGCTTTTTTTAATGTATTATAAACAGCAAACGCCTTTTCCCTGACGGTTTCATCTTTAATATTGATCGGTACTACAATCACATGATAGGGCGCAATTTCCACCGGCCAGATGATGCCGTCCTTATCGTTATTCTGCTCTACGGCAGCCGCCATGGTGCGGCCCACGCCGATTCCGTAACAGCCCATATACATGGGATTGGCTTTGCCGTTTTCGTCCAGATAGGTTGCGTTCAGCTTTTCACTGTATTTCGTGAACAGCTTGAACACCTGTCCTACTTCAATGCCGCGGGCCTTGGCAATTTTGCCGCCGCAATGGGGACAGGGATCCCCCTCCTGCATTAACCGGATATCAGCGACATAAGCCGGCGTAAAATCCCGTCCCGGATTTACGTTGATGAAATGGTAGCCTTCTTCGTTAGCCCCGCAGCAGAAATTATGCATCTGCATCACGCTCTGGTCGCAGACAACAATCGCTTTTTCCGGATCAATACCGCAGGGTCCCATATATCCGCCTGTGGTTCCGGCTGCCGCCAGAAGCTCTGCCGGGGCCATCTCCAGCTGGTTTACCCCGCAGGTATTGATGACTTTGATTTCGTTAACTTCATGGTCGCCCCGTACGAAACAGAGGATCAGCCCTTTTTCGCTTTCATAGGCCACGGCCTTGATGGACTTTTCAACAGGTGCTTTCAGATAGGCGCACACGTCCGCAATAGTCTTGCAGTCCGGCGTAACCACCTTTTCCTTCGGCAGCAGTTCTTCCGCCGCCTCTTCGATCAGATTCAGCTCGGCCTTTTCGGTATCGGCCGCATAATCGCACTGAGTGCAGTAGCTGATTTCCGCCTCGCCGGAATCCGCCAGTACCATAAACTCGTGGGAACCGCTGCCGCCGATGGCGCCGCTGTCCGCTTCAACCGGGCGGAAGGACAGGCCGCAGCGGTTGAAGATTTTGGTATAGGCGTCATACATGTCCTGATAGGATTTATTCAGCCCTTCTTCGTCCTTATCAAAGGTATAGGCATCCTTCATGATAAACTCCCGGCTGCGCATAAGGCCGAAACGGGGCCTGCGCTCGTCACGGAATTTGTCCTGGATCTGGTAGAGAGAAAGGGGCAGCTGCCGGTAGGAATTCACATCCATATGGGCCAGGGTCGTGATCATTTCCTCATGGGTGGGACCCAGGCAGTAGTCGTGCCCGTGGCGATCCTTCAGGCGCCACATCTCCGCCCCGTATACATCCCAGCGGCCGCTCTGCTGCCAGATTTCGGCAGGCTGCACGATAGGCATCAAAATCTCCTGTGAATTAATGGCATTCAGTTCTTCCCGGATAATGGCCTCTATCTTTTGCAGGACGCGCTGCGCCAGCGGCAGATAGGTGTACATGCCGGTAGCGGACTTGCGCATATAACCGGCGCGCAGCATCAGTTTATGGCTGGGAATCTCAGCCTCTGCAGGTACTTCACGTAAGGTAGGTGCATACAATTTGCTGACTAACATTTACTTATTCTTCCTCTCATCTAAAATTTTATCAATTTCATCAAACAATTCATTGATCAGGCGGTCCTCCGGTACTTTCTTGATAACCTGCCCCTTGCGGAAGACAAGGCCTTCCCCTTTGCCGCCGGCAATGCCCACATCGGCTTCCCGGGCTTCCCCGGGCCCGTTTACAATGCAGCCCATGACGGCCACGCTGATCGGCTCTTTGATATCCGCCAGCCGTTCTTCCACTGTGTTTGCCAACTTTTCCAGATCAATGCTGGTGCGCCCGCAGGTAGGACAGCTGATCAGGGTCGGTCCGCAGGTGCGCAGTCCCAAAGATTTCAGGATTTCAAAACCGACCTTCACTTCATTGACCGGATCCCCTGTCAGGGAAACCCGGATGGTATCACCGATTCCCTCTGCCAGCAGGGAACCGATCCCTACCGCGGATTTGATGATTCCCGAACGGACCGTACCGGCTTCCGTAATGCCTACATGCAGCGGATAGTCGCACTGGGACGCCAGCAGGCGGTAAGCCGCCAGTGTCAGCGGCACATCATGGCATTTCAGGGATATCTTGATATTGCGGTAATCCATAGCTTCCAGAATACGGATATGGTGCCAGGCAGCTTCCACTAAGGCTTCTGCCGTAGGGTGACCGTATTTTTCCAGCAAATCTTTGGGCAGGGAACCCGCATTTACACCGATCCGGATTGGAATATTCTTAGGCTTTGCCGCTTCCACGACGGCCTTTACCTTTTCTGCCCCGCCAATATTGCCGGGGTTCAGCCGCAGTCCGTGGACACCGGACGCAATAGCCTGCAGGGCAAGCCGGTAATCGAAATGGATATCGGCAATGACCGGGATCGGACTGCCGGCCACGATATCTTTGAGCGCATAAGCCGCTTCCATATCCGGTACGGCACAGCGGATAATATCACAGCCCGCGTCCGCCAGTGTCCAAATCTGCCGCAGCGTGGACTGCGCATCCTGGGTTTTGGTATTCGTCATAGACTGGACGGCAATCGGCGCGTCTCCGCCTACCGCTACAGAACCGACCTGAATCTGACGGGTCTTTCTACGGTTCATAATCCACCTTCTCACAGTTTATAAATGTATCAAAATTGAACAAAGCTATCTGGTCAGATCCTTGAACGTAGCAAAGATTGTCAGCGCCAGGATCATGGCAACACCGACCTTCTGAATATTCATCATGGCGTTCTTGCCCAGCCTGTGCCCCGTAACCGCTTCAATCAGCAAGATGAAGAAATGGCCGCCGTCCAAAGCCGGCAAAGGCAGAAGATTGATAATCGCCAGGTTCAAGCTGAGCATGGCGGTAAACTGCAGCAGCATATCAAAGCCTTTGTGCGCAACTTCACCGGCCATTTTAGCGACGCCTACAGGACCGGAAAACTCCGCTTTGGTCTTGCCGGTAACCATGTGATACAACGAGGCGTACATGTTTTTGACAATATTCTTGGTAGCCGTCACAGAAGAAACCGCCGCCTGCAGGGGCGTAAGCTGTACCTTTTTTAATGAGGAAACTACCCCGATAAAGGGCTTGCCGGTATCCGGATTTGCGCCGGGCGTAACAGAAACAACCAGCTTCTCCGTCCCGCGCTGGATTTCAAAAGGTACCGGTTTCAGTCCTGCCGCTGCGATTTCCTTACGGACAGACGCCCAGTCGGTTACTGTATTACCGGCTATCGACAGGATCCGGTCGCCCTCCTTCAACCCGCTTTGGGCCGCCGCATACCCTTCTACGACCTGCCCCAGCACCGGCCTGTTTTCCGGGACCTCCATGCCGTAAGCCAGAAAGATGCCGAAAAAGATGATGACCGGCAGGATCAGGTTCATCAGGGAACCGGCCAGAATGACGAGCATGCGGGAAGCTATCGGCTTGGAATTATAGCCCCGTTCAGGATCATCGGGATCGTCCGGATCCATGCCCGCAATCTTGTTATATCCGCCCAGCGGCAACATGCGCAGGGAATATAAGGTTTCCCCTTCCTGCTGCTGATAAATGGTCGGGCCAAAGCCGATGGAAAACTCTTCCACCTTCATCCCGGTCAGTTTTGCCGTGATAAAATGCCCGAATTCATGTACCGTTACCAAAATACCAAATACAAAAATACAAGCTAATACTGTTAACAAAAGTTACTCTCCCTGTTTAATCATAAATGATAGATTATTTCATTTGCAGAACGGCGCACCGATCTGTCTGTTTCTTCAATCTCGTCCAGATCCGGATGGGAAATCATAACGTGGGTTTCCAGAACACGCTTTACAATTTCCGGAATATCAAGATATCCTATTTTTTCCTCCAGAAACGCCGTTACACATTCTTCATTGGCTGCATTGAACGCACAGGGCAGACTGCCGCCTGCCTTGCCGCAGTCCACAGCGATCTGCAGAGACGGGAATGCTTCCCTGTCCGGCTCTTCAAAGGTCAGTGTCCCGCACTTTACTAAATCCAGCTGCCCGAAGCTGCAGTCATACCGGTCAGGATAAGACAGCGCATACTGGATCGGCAGCTTCATATCAGGAATCCCCAGCTGCGCGACTACCGCCCCGTCTGTGAATTCAACCAGAGAATGCACAATGCTCTGGGGATGCACAACTACATCTATTTTTTCATAGGGCATATTGAAAAGCCAGTGCGCTTCCATGACTTCCAGCCCTTTGTTTGCTAATGTCGAACTGTCAATGGTAACCTTGGGTCCCATGTTCCAGTTGGGATGCTTCAGGCACTGGGCCAGCGTCACCTGTTTCAGTTCGTCTCTTTTTTTTCCCCGGAAAGGACCGCCGGAAGCTGTTAAAATCAACCGCCTGACTTCACTGCTGTCACGTCCGTTTTCCGTAAAGGAAAGGCACGGATGATAACCCGCCCGCAGTGACTGAAAGATTGCGCTGTGTTCACTGTCCACCGGAAGCAGGCTTACATGGTTTTCCGCAACTGCCTTCATGACCAGATGGCCGGCAGCCACCAGAGTCTCCTTGTTGGCAAGGGCAATGTCCTTGCCTGCTTTAATGGCAGCCAGCGTGGGACGCAGCCCCGCATAGCCAACCATGGCCCCCAGCACCGTATCCGCTTTTTCATACGTTGCTGCTGCCAGCAGGCCTTCCTGGCCGCTCAGGATTTCCGTCCTGCCGCGATACTGTTTCTTCAGTGCAGTTGCTGCTTCTGTATCGGTCAGCACAGCAAAATCCGGCTGAAATTCCCGAATCTGCTGCAGCATCAGCGCTGCATTTTTATGCGCGGCAAGCACACGGATCTTCAGCTGTTCCGGATTGGCAGCGGCAACCTCCAGAGTCTGCCTTCCGATCGAACCGGTACTTCCCAGCACAGAAATATTCTTCATCTCATACTCCTAAAAATTTCATTGCATAATATACAGCCGGTACCGCAAACAGCAGGCTGTCAAACCGGTCCAGAACACCGCCGTGTCCCGGGAAGAAATGCCCCGAATCTTTTATATCATAGGAACGTTTCAGTATAGATTCAATCAAATCGCCTACCGGGGCAAAAAACGCTACCGTCAGGCCTAATAAAGCAGCTGCCTGCATACCGGACTGCAAACCATAACAGGCAATGACGGCCGTAACCGCAAACGCAAAAATGAAGCCTGCCACAGCGCCCTCCATGGATTTTTTCGGGCTGACAGAACAGAATTTATGCTTTCCCAGCGCCATGCCAAAGAAATACGCAAAGGTATCGCTGGCCCAGGTCCCCAACAGGACCATCCACAGGGAAAGCTCGCCGTGGGCAAATTCCATTCCCATAAAACAGACATTGCCGCCGGCAAATTCCCGCATCAGCGGAATGTGGGCAAACAATAAGCCAACGTATAACAATGCAGCCATGGAGTTGGCAGTATGCAGCGGCCAGTTTGTTTCCCCGCAGTTGCAGTGCCGGAAAAGGCCTTCAATCAAAACCCCCAGCGTTGCAAATACAAGCACTGGCAAAAACCACTCGCTTCTGCCTGTGCCTGCAAAAATTACCAGCAGCATCGAAGGCAGAAACGATGTAACCTTATACGTATTCACTCCTTTTGCAGCCGCCATACGGGCATATTCCCGCCAGGCAGCAAAGGCCAGTACCAAAACAGCTGCTGAAAAAGGAAGGCCGCCGCCGGTCACCAGAAAAACAGCGACGGGAATTCCTACAATCGCAGTTAAAATTCGTTTAAACAAAACTTTTCATCCTCTTACTACTGTCATTTTTGAATAAGGCCGCCATAACGGCGCTCCCGTTTCTGGAACACCTTAATGGCCTCAACCAGCATATCCGGCGTAAAATCCGGCCAGAATACAGATGTTGTCCAAATTTCAGAATACGCTATCTGCCATAACAGAAAGTTGCTTACCCGCATGTCACCGCCGGTCCGGATCAGCAGGTCCGGCGCCGGAAGCCCTTTCGAATACAGATTATCTTCAAACAGCGCGGCGTCAATATCTTCCGGATTCAGCTCCCCTTTTGCTGCCTGCGCGGCAATAGACCTGACCGCATGAAGAATTTCAGCCTGTCCGCCGTAATTAATTGCAAGATTCAGAATGATTCCCGTATCATTTTTTGTTTCTTCAATAGCATGGTCCATCTTTTCGTTCACAATGGCCGGAAGCCCTTCCCGTGAACCCATGAACCGAACTTTTACATTGTTTTCCTTGAATTCCTGTATCTCAGAGGTCAGATACCGGCTTAACAATTCCATAATAAAGTGTACCTCTGTCACAGGACGTTTCCAGTTTTCCGTAGAAAACGCATAAGCCGTTATCGCTTTAATTCCCAGGCTGTCAGCTGCCCTGACGATTGTTTTAAGCGTTTCCGCTCCTGCTTTATGCCCAAAAGTCCGGACTTTTCCCTGCGCCTTTGCCCAGCGTCCGTTGCCGTCCATGATAATTGCTATGTGCTGCGGAATATTCGTCATATCCAGACCGCCTGTATCCATTGTCACCTCGGACGGCATGGAATGAACAGGCTTCTGAAACAACCCTTTAAACATAAATGTTTACTCCCTGAAAGAAAAATGTGTCTCCCCTTCTGCACCGGCAAAAGGGGAGTTTTGCACGAAATTATTCCTGGCTGATAGCGCCAACCGGGCAGTTTGCTGCGCAAGCGCCGCATTCTACACATTCATCGGCAGTGATCTGATATTTGCCTTCACCATCTTCTTTAGGTGCGCCAACGGGGCAAGTGCTGGCACAAGTGCCGCAGCCTACGCAAGCGTCGGTATCAATTTTAAAAGCCATGCTCGAGCACCTCCTTTCTCCTCTTCAGCATTGTACTCAAAAGCATTGTATGATCAGACAGGATCTGCTGCCTGACAACATACTCTTCCAGGATACAATTATCTGTATCTTTCTGTCTGTACCCGGAAGAGATACGCACCACCTGATATTCCCAGCCTTCTTCCTGCAGCATACCGGCTGCAACAGACAGCGGCAGGGCCAATACGTCCGGCATGAGTTACACTTCCATAATCTCTTTTTCTTTGGCTTCGATGACCTTGTCGATTTCCTTCATCATCTTGTCAGTGAGCTTTTGCGCCTTGTCCTGACCGTCTTTGGAATCATCTTCCGTAATCTGTTTGGCCTTTTCCGCTTTTTTAATGCCTTCGATGATATCACGGCGCAGGCCTCTTACGCTGACACGGGCTTCCTCTGTGCGCTTATTGGCAGTCTTGACCAGTTCCTTTCTGCGTTCTTCCGTCAACTGCGGGAGATTCAGGCGGATTACGGAACCGTCGGTATTGGGATTCAGTCCCAAATCCGAAGTCATGATTGCCTTGGCAATGGGTTTGATCATGGATTTTTCCCAGGGGGTGATCACGATCATGCGGGGTTCGGGAACCCCGACATTGGCAACCTGGTTGACCGGTGTGGGCGTTCCGTAATAATCCACCGTAATTTTGTTCAGAAGCGCAGGCGTTGCCCTGCCGGCACGCAGGCCTGCCAGATCCTCCCGCAGATAGGAAATCGTCTTTTTCATCTTCTCTTCATTGGTTGCCAGTAATTCCTCAATTGTCGCCATGTTTAATTCCCTCCCACTGTGGTTCCGGTTACTGTTCCCATCGCAGCCTTCAGGATATTGCCCTGGGTCTCGATATTGAAAACAATAATCGGAATCTTATTATCCATACATAAGCTGATCGCTGTGGTATCCATTACGCTCAGATGTTTGTTGATGACATCAATGTAATCCAGGTAATCGAACTTTTTCGCTTCCGGATGTGTTGCCGGGTCCGCGTCATACACACCGTCTACGCCGTTTTTACCCATCAGGATAGCATCCGCCTCAATTTCCGCCGCGCGCAAAGCAGCCGTTGTATCCGTGGAAAAATAGGGATTGCCTGTACCGGCCGCAAAAATGACCACACGTTCCTTTTCCAGATGGCGCACTGCCCTGCGGCGAATATACGGCTCCGCAATCTGGCGCATTTCAATCGCCGTCTGCACGCGGGTCGGGACGCCGATCTGTTCCAGCGCATCCTGCAGGGCCAGTGAGTTGATGACCGTAGCCAGCATGCCCATATAATCTGCCGTAGCCCGGTCCATCCCCTTGTTAGCGCCGGAAAGCCCGCGCCAGATATTGCCGCCGCCGTTGACTACAGCAATCTCCAGGCCGCAGTCCAGCACTTCCTTAATCTGTTTCGCAATGGAATTTACCACCTTCGGGTCAATACCAAAGCCTTTTTCCCCTGCGAGCGCTTCCCCGCTCAATTTCAAAACGACACGCTTGTATTTTGCTTCATTCGCCACGCCGACATCCTCCTGATCATTTTATAGTTACTATTGAAACTAAATTACTGATTGATGATACTTGCTGGCATTCTTCAAAATATTATACCACATCCTGTCCCATTTGAAAAATAGAAGGACGCAATAATTAGCAACTAAATTGTGAAAACTATAAAAAAAGGGGCTGTAACAAAATGAAGTTTTTACACTGAATTTTGCTCAGCCCTTTCCCATTGTGCAACAATGCGGGGTTATGGACTATCATTAAAAATAATCTGTAACCCCGCTATCTGTTTTTAGGCGCACTTTAATAAGCCCT
>JAFTZZ010000233.1 GCA_017460905.1 Acidaminococcaceae bacterium
AGGGCTTATTAAAGTGCGCCTAAAAACAGATAGCGGGGTTACAGATTATTTTTAATGATAGTCCATAACCCCGCATTGTTGCACAATGGGAAAGGGCTGAGCAAAATTCAGTGTAAAAACTTCATTTTGTTACAGCCCCTTAAAATTTTTGTATTGAACCGGCTTTAAGGCAGCTTATTTGATATAATCCTTTTCGTACTGTTCCAGTGTCCCGTTGCCTTTTAATTCAGCAAGCCAGAAGTTGACAAAGTTCAGGAAATCCTGATCGCCTTTCTGCATCAGGACGCCAAATGTATTTTTAGTGAATGGCTCCTTGAGCAGCGGCGCAGCCAGTTTTTCATTAACAGCTGCATAGTGGGCGGCTTCCGTGGTTTCCGTAACCATTACGTCTGCTTTCCCTGCTGCAATCAGGTCGGGGATTTCTGCATTTTGCGGGTGCATCATCAGGGTTGCGTTTGCCAGGCTGGCCTTGGCAAATTTTTCGTTGGTGCCGCCGGGGTTATACATAACTTTTACGCCGGGCTTATTGATGTCTGCCAGTGATTTAAATTTACCGGCATCAGCTTTGCGTACCAACACGGTTTTGCCGAACTGCAGATAGCCATCGGACATATTCATGACCTTTTCGCGGGCAAAAGTGCGGGTGATACCGCACAACGCTACGTCAAACTTTCCGTCTAATGTGTCCTGTGTCAGCGTTTTCCAGGTGGTGGGCACATAAACCGCTTTTACGCCTAACGCAGCAGCCAGGTTTTCTGCCAGCTGATAGTCGAAGCCTTCGTAAGCGCCGGTTTCTTTGTTCAGGTACGACATAGGCTTATAGTCGCCGGTGGTTCCTACCAGCAGCGTGCCGCGGTTGGTGATGGTCTCCAGTTTTCCGGCGGCCATGGCAGTGCAGGCAACCAGCAGCATTAAAACGGTTAACAGAAAGCATACGAGTTTTTTCATAAAAATTCCTCTCCTCATAAGATTAAAATTTAAAAGTTTTTTAATATAACATAATGATATTATATAAATTTTAAAAAACTCTATGAACTCATTTTACAGAGTTTTGTTTTCAATTTCAAGATTTTCCAATTGTTGGTGTTGAAAAGCTGAGAAGTTTTAAAAAATTGTTATAACTGAAACAAAAACAGCACTGTCTTGAGGATACGGAAGCGCTGTCGGGCATTTTGTTCCTGACATTGTAACATTTTTACCAAAAATGAATGCAATTACAGTTTAATTTTTGGAAATACTAAAAAATATTATATTTTGTTTGACAAGCGCAGTATGCTACTTTATAATATTTGCAATAACAATGATAGAGGCGCGATAAGCAAGAGTACCTTATGGAGAGGCATCGTGGAAGTAAGGGAAAGGGATTGTCGCCGAAGGGCCGGTTCCGGCGGGAAACGGCTGCTGGGCCTGAAGTGAATAATTTCAGGACTGTCGTTGCGAAGCGGCGCATGCCGGTGCAGCTGAGAGCTATCTCAACCATGGTATGATATACGTCTGATATGAAATGCTGGCCGTTGAGATAATGCTCAACGGCTTTTTTCTTTGGCTGTCCGGAAAGTTTCGGCCATCTGGACAATAGCTGCACAATATATTGAAAAATTTTTACAGCAAGGGGCTAAATGAGGGGGTTACCTGCTGACAGCGCCGCAAAAATCGTATATAATAATTATACTAAGCAGACGTGTGTAACCTTTATTAATTTTTAAGGGAAAGTGGAGGGTTTGTTATGATCAAAGTATTAGTGAATGGCGCTTTCGGGCGCATGGGAAGCGAAGTTGTCCGTATGGTAACTGCCAATCCGGAACTGGAACTGGTGGGAGGTGTGGATGTCAACGCCGGCGGTAAAACCCTGCCGGAGGGCAAACCTGTATTTACGGGAATCGCTGCCGCTCTGGACGCCGTAACACCGGATGTAGTGGTTGATTTCACCCGTCCCGACGTGGTCATGGATTCCCTGCGCATTATCCTGAGCAAAGGGGTCCGCGCTGTGGTGGGCACCACCGGTTTTACACCGGAACGTCTGGCGGAAGTCAAAGAGCTGGCGGAAGCGAACAATACGGCAGCCCTGATCGTTCCCAACTTTGCGTTGGGCGCGGTGGTAATGGTGAAATTGGCGGCAGAAGCGGCAAAATATTTCTCTGATGTGGAAATCATTGAAAAGCACCATGACCAGAAGCTGGACGCTCCCAGCGGCACGGCTATCCTGACGGCCCAGAAGATTGGCGAAGTGCGCAAAGCGCATAAGCAGGGTCATCCCAACGAAAGAGAAACCCTGGCCGGTTCCCGGGGCGGCGACATTGACGGTATCCGCATCCACAGCCTGCGCCTGCCGGGTTATGTGGCATCCCAGGAAGTTATCTTTGGCAGTCAGGGCGAAACCCTGAAAATTATCAATGACCCGGTAAACCGTGAATGCTATATGCCGGGCGTGGCGCTGGCCTGCAAAAAGATCGGTTCCCGCCAGGGACTGGTTTACGGGTTAGACCAGATTTTGGACTGATGAAAGGTCGTATGCGTGCCTGCCTTGGTCCTGCAGCGACAACAAATGTGGCAGGGCGTTAAAATAGTTATAAGAGAAGAGGAGACGTTTTGATGAAAAAATATAATGTAGCAATTTTAGGCGCTACCGGCGCGGTAGGGACGGAGTTTTTGAAACTGATTGAGGAACGCAATTTCCCCTTTGCGGAGCTGCGCTTATTGGCGTCTGCCCGCAGCGCGGGAACCGAACTTACCGTATGCGGAAAAAAATATGTGGTGCAGGAAGCGAAAGAAGATTCTTTTAACGGCATCGACATCGCCCTGTTTGCCGGCGGCAGCATTTCCAAGGAGTTTGCCCCCATCGCCGTCAAGGCCGGTGCAGTTGTTATCGACAATTCCAGCACCTTCCGGATGGACCCGGAAGTGCCGCTGATCATTCCCGAAATCAATCCCCAGGCGATCCTGAAACACAAAGGCATCATCGCTAACCCCAACTGCTCCACCATCATCATGTGCATGGCGCTGAAACCGCTGTATGATCTGGCCCGCATCAAACGTATCGTCGTTTCCACGTACCAGGCCGTCAGCGGCGCGGGCAAGGAAGGCATTGACGAGTTGACCGACGAAACCAAAGCCTACGCGGAAGGCCGCGAAATGGTTCCGCATATTTTACCGTCTGCCAGCCTGAAGAAACATTATCCCATCGCTTTCAACCTGATTCCGCAAATTGACGTTTTCCTGGATAATCTGTATTCCAAGGAAGAAATGAAGATGGTCAACGAGACCCAGAAGATTTTTGACGATTACGATATGCGCATTACCGCTACCACGGTCCGCGTACCGGTTTACCGCAGCCATTCCGAATCCGTCAACGTAGAGTTTGAACACGACCTGGAACTGGCGGATATGCGCAAGGCACTGGAAAACTTCCCCGGCGTGCAGATGCAGGATGATCTGGAAGAACAGATTTACCCGATGCCGCTGTACACCTCCGATAAGAATGACTGCTATGTAGGACGCCTGCGCCGCGATTTCTCCA
>JAFTZZ010000234.1 GCA_017460905.1 Acidaminococcaceae bacterium
ATGAAAGAAGCAGGCTTTGAACAGGGGAACGAAGAATGGTGGCATTTTTCATACGGTAAAACTGACGGGTGGCAGCATTTGAATATTCCGTATGAAAGCATACAATAATACTGTAACTGTGTGACTGATATCACCTGATAAATATGGGCAGTTCCTGCAGGCCGTAAGGAAGAACAGTGATAAATCTTCTTGACAAATTAAACCCACGTGTTAAAGTTATAACGTATGCAAAAAGGCTTCCCATTTGACAGGTATTTAAAATTTAACATTATAAATTTCAAATTGGATATTTGATTAGGAGGACTGACGAAGATGACAGTTTATGACTGCGCTAACGAACTGGCAAGGGAAATGCGGGCGACCCGCGAATTTGCGGTTTTAAAAGAAGCGAAGGAACGATTGGCAGTTGAACCCGATACCAAAGCACTGGTCAATAAATTTATGCAGCTGGGACAGGAAGTGGAAATTGCCCGTTATCAGAAAAAAGAAATTCCTGCCGGGAAAGAAGCGGAATTTAATGATATGATGCGTACCCTCAGCCTGAATCCGCTGGCGATGAATTATCTGAATGCATTCCAGCGTTTCCAGCTGATGTTCCAGGATGTATCGAAGACCATCACGGATGTTGTGAAGGAAGTTGCGGAATAAAAGATGACAGTTCAGGAGATTGCTTCACTTATTAAAGAAAATACCGGAGCGCAGGTGCGTCTGGATGAGCCTATGTCAAACCATACCTCGTTCCATATTGGCGGACCGGCCGACCTGCTTGTGATTCCCGGCAATATGGAAGATGTGCGTTCAGTATTGCGCATTGCGCAGGAACATGCAATACCGTTGACAGTGTTGGGCAACGGGTCCAATGTGCTGGTGCGGGATAAGGGCATTCGCGGTATCGTGCTGAAGCTTGGCAACGCCTTAAAGTACTGGAAGCAGGAAGGCAATATATTTACTTTTGGCAGCGGCATTTCGCTGGCGCAGTGCTGCCGTATCATCGGCGAAGCCGGCTTTACCGGCATGGAATTTGCGGTGGGTATTCCCGGCAGTCTGGGCGGCGCGGTGTTCATGAATGCCGGCGCTTATGACGGAGAAATGAAAAATGCCGTTATGTCTGTTCTGGTACTGACGTCTGACGGTGAATTAAAAACATTGGCGAAGGATGATCTGCAGTTCAGTTACCGTCATTCCGCGCTGCAGGGCTCTGATGCCATTGTATTGGAAGTGAAGCTGCAGGTGAGTGCAGGAGATAAGACTGCTATTCAGGCCAAGATGGCAGATTTTAACCAGCGTCGTATCAGCAAGCAGCCTCTGGAGCTTCCCAGTGCAGGCAGCACCTTTAAGCGCCCGGAAGGTCATTTTGTAGGCGCCATGGTGGAACAGTCGGGTCTGAAGGGCTTCCGCATTGGCGGCGCAGAGGTCTCGAAAAAACATGCCGGTTTTATTGTGAACGTGGATCGGGCAACCGCTGCGGATGTATTGCAACTGATGGCATACATACAGGATCGGATTATGAAAGATTACAGCGTGCAGCTGGTTCCCGAGGTTTTGGTTTTAGGAGAAGAATGACTAATATTTACGATATAATTAATGATTTATATGCTGATGATGAAGGCTGGGGCGTGATCCTGGAACAGAAATATGCGGAGCAGTTCCTGCGGACAGAAGCGTTTCGGGGTGCGTCGGATGATGACCTCATGGAAATCTGGCAGCAGGTCATGTATTTATTGATTTATTGCGGTAATACGTCTTATAAAATCGGCGATCTGACCGGGGAAGACCTGATTTACTGTATCAGCTGGTGCCAGCGCAATATCGGTGATTTCGAACTGGACTATGACAGTGTGGAGTATTTCCTTTCGGTCATAGACCGGCTTCTGGCTTTTCTGAAGCAGAAAAAAGAAATTACCGGCGCAGCGGCTGCTGCTAAATGTAAGCTGAAGCTGCTGGGACCGGATCATCAATTAATGCTGTTCCAGGAAGACGGTTCACTGCCCGAGTCGTATGAAAAATTCCGTACAAACCAGGAACCTGATCTGGAAACGAAAGTTTTCATGCAGCTGGGGCAGAAACTCCTTGACCTGTTTGACATGATGCGGAATTTTTTCGGAGACGCACGTTTCACTTTTGAAAGGAAACGGGCCTGCTTTGCTTTTTTCGGTACGGATGTGGAACCGGCAGAGGAATTGCGTCCGGATCTGTATTCTTCCTTTTGGGAATTTTTTATCCTGGACTTTCATTTGAGCGAAACTAATCAGCGGCCGCTGGAAATTTTTTATGAGCATTATAAAAAGCATCCGGATCCGTTTTATGCAAAGAGCAATAAGGCGCTGATCGGTCTGCTGGAAACCATGCTGAAGATACGGCTGATGCTGTTTACCGTTGAAGGGGAAAGTGCTGATGGCTGGTATCGCTGCCGGGATTTCTTTACCGGCAGCATTTCAGAGTTATCGCTGCCCCTTGACAATTCCTTTGATATGAACCATATGGTATGCCTGGCGCATGTATTTGAAGATGGCAATCTTTTCACGGAATATCTGCGAAGCGTGTACGTCACACCGGTGGCACAGAAACAGCTGCGTAATAAGTTTTCTCATCTGCTGGCCTGGTACCGGGTCCGGAACCCGCATGCTGACTGGGAAAATTTCTGTGAGGATAATCCGGCGCTGGTGAACCATATGGTAGCGTTTGCCGGAATGCAGGATACGGTTCCGGGTTCTTTCCGCTGGACGACGAATATCAGCAACTATGCGCCCGTTGCCATCAACGAACAAAATGATGTCATCCAGATACTCCTGCGATTTGGCAGGCTGCTGCATATTTCCTGGCAGGACCGCAGGAATCTGGTCCAGATGTGGAGCGATTTTACTGCCCTGCGTCCCATTGTCTGCATCGGTTATGATGATTATATGATCTGGGCGCTGGCGTTGCTGGAGAATTATATGGATATAACGAAGATGATACTGCTTGACATTGATGCCTATGCAGAGAAGACCAAAATTGCGCAGAAACGGATTGACGAGCGTGTGCAGATCATCCGCGATACCCTTAAGCTGGAATCTTATGATCCGCGTTATAGCAGCGAAGATGTTTTTATGAATATGATTTTTTCGTAAGGAGGAAAAACCATGTTATGTAAATTCTGCCAGCATGAATTTGATGACAGTCTTACAGAGTGCCCGTATTGTCATAGGCAGGTGGATTTTGAACCTAAAAGCCTGACCAGGGAAGAACGTGACAGTTTTTCCGGGACTACGATTGAAATAGACGGTGGTGACAGCGGAAGCTATAGCGAATATCAGGAACAGGACAGCTATCGCAGGGATGAAACATTTCAGCGGGCTGACCGTCCTTACGAAGAGGGCCGCAGTTCTACAGGGTTTAAGGTTTACCGTCTGGGAGGCGGACTGCTAACCTGGATCATCTTCGCTTTGATTGTGGTGGGAATTGTATTTTTCCTGCTGCCGGCGTTTCTTATTTTTGCCGTGGTCGGCGCCGTTGCGGGTGCGGTTATTATCTTTCTTTCCAGGTTATTTCAATAAAATCACTCACATAAATTCTGTTTTGACTTTGCCACTCGTTGGCTTGGAGGGAACCTGTTATGACAAACCGATTTTGTAAACTGCTGGGGATCAAATACCCGATCATTCAGGGCGGCATGGCATGGAGCAGCGACGGCATGCTGGCTGCGGCTGTTTCCAATGCAGGCGGCGCCGGGATCATTGGTACCGGCGGACGTACGACAGAATGGGTCGTGGCAGAGATCAGAAAAGCAAAAAGCCTGACTGATAAACCGTTCGGTATCAACCTGATGCTGATGGCTCCGAATGTGAATGAAATCGCGGACGCGGTCTGTGAGGAAAAGGTTGCTTTCATTACGACAGGCGCGGGGAACCCTGTGCCCTGGATTGAAAAGATGCACAGAGCAGGAGTCAAAGTAATCCCGGTCGTGCCTAATGTGAAGCTGGCCAAACGGGTTGCCGCTTCCGGCGCAGACGCTATGGTGATTGAAGGCATGGAAGGCGGCGGACATATCGGCCCCATGAGCTGTATGGCATTGCTGTCCAATGTATTACGGGAAACGTATCCAATCCCGGTGCTGGCTGCTGGCGGTATCTCGGACGGACGCGGTATGGCGGCGGCTTTATTGATGGGCGCAGACGGTGTGCAGATGGGTTCCCGTTTTCTGCTGACGACAGAATGCCCGGTTCATGAAAAGACAAAGGCAATGATCGTGAATGCCACTGATACTGACTGCGTGGTTACCGGCTATTCCCGGAAGATGGGCGTGCGCTGTCTGGATAATGCGTTTACGAAACGTTATCTGGAAGCTGAAATCAGCGGCGCGTCAAATGAAACGCTGATGGAGATGGGCGCCGGTACTGCCAGAAAAGGCATGAAGGAAGGAGATACGGAAAATGGCAGCATCATGGTGGGAGAAAGCCTGAATGTGCTGAACGAAGTATTGCCCTGCAGGGATGTCATTGAAAAAATCGTTGCTGATGCCAAAGCGACGCTGGCAAAGGCTGCTGATATCGCATTATGATTTCATAGTGCGTGTAAATGTATGAAAAACAAAAAAAAGGCTGTAACAAAACAAGAGCAATTAAATTTTGTTACGGCCTTTTTATTTGTTCTAAAACATGTATAAATTTTTTCTGTTTATATGTTCCCGAATGAGAATACAGGGTTTTGTATCTATGGTTTAACCTGAGGTTTCAGAACTGCAACAGCTCTGGGGCTGTGCGATTCATTGACCTTTTTGTTTTCAGCAGGTTCTTTGGCAGTGTTTTTCGGGTGGTTTTCGTTGTTGTGTTCCGGGTTAGCGTTTTCTTTTTTCCGGATTTCGGTTTTTACATGTTTGTCGTCCGGAGTGATGACCTGGACCTTGGCTTCTTTGCGTCCAAATTCAATGGCTTTTTTATAGGATTCCATAAAAATATCTACATGCCGGTTTTTGCCGGGGTGCATCCGGTCTTGTACATAATATCTGTGACCGTCGTAAATAATAACGCTTCCGATAGGAACAAAATTTGCGGCACAGGTGTATCCTTCCTGGGCTTTTTCCCCGCTGGCAGTCATTCGGGAGCCAGTTTCATGCGGGGTATAGGCGGACATGGAAACCGTCGTCCAGAAAATGGCGGCTAATGAAACAGCGCGATACAATGAATTCATAAGGAGCCTCGCTTTGTGAATCCCGACAGGATAACTTATCCTGAACAGATTAGTAACTCATTGGCATAACAGTCAGAACAGGCGTTCCTGCAGCAACAGTTTATCCTTTAAGTTGTAATATTCGCGCGAATAATAAGTGCTTAACTGCGCTTCCCTGAAGTCTGTACCAAATGAGCGGCTGCTGACACAGAGGACAGGCGGCGCCTGTATGCGTTTGGCTGCGGCAAGCCCGGTGAAGAGTCCGTACCAGCGTTCCAGATCCTGACAGAATGCTGCGTGGCTGGAGAAGAGAACGGAAACAGTGCCGGGACTGCAGCCGATAAATTCTTCCAGATCATGGTCGGTATAATGCTTCAGAATAGCTGCAGGGGATGCGGCTTCGTGATTTTCTATAAAAGATTTCAGCAGATAATCATGATATTCATAGATCAGCGGGTCGCCGCCGTTACCGACAGTCTGTTCTTTGGACAGTTCGGCGCTGGGACGGATGGTGAAAATCTTTTCGGGAATAACTTTTCGTTTAAAGACCTGCTCATTCAGATATTTTCCTAATGCGTAGACCTGATATTTCCATAAATCCCCTAAAGGACAGAAAAGGCCGATCAGATCGCCGTAGAAGGTTCCGTACCCCACAGTGGTTTCTGCCTTGTTGGCATTGCAGCTGATACCGCCTTTAAATGCGGCGGAAAATCCGGCCAGAAGTCGGGATCCCCGATCTCTGGCCTGAATATTTTCGTACATCAGGCCTGTTAGCTCCACCTTAAAATCGCGATTCGTGGTGTAATTATGAATGGGGCTGTACAGTTGTTCCACCGTGTGCGATACGCTGTCGTTAATGGCAACGATGGTATAG
>JAFTZZ010000235.1 GCA_017460905.1 Acidaminococcaceae bacterium
ATAGCGAATTCCCAGATTCTGAAATGTTCCATAACAAATGAAAGACTCGCACGGGCTGGGTATTTTGACATACTCAGTAAGTACGAGTCTATGCGCTTATAAGATTGAACCGCCGTATACCGAACGGTACGTACGGTGGTGTGAGAGGTCGGCTACTCAGCTAATGGGTAGCCTCCTACTCGATTCTCGAAAGGCTTTTATATGAAAATATCAGGCGTTTCCGAAATTTCTGATTCAATAATTATTATCTATAAGAAACAAATGTGATATTAAATCAAAATCCGTCTTGTGAGAAAAGGAAAAATGTAATAAAATATAAATGAAAAACCGGAAATGCAAGGAGACCCTATGAAGAGATTGCAATCCCCATCGTGCGGAGTTTTTCTGATTGCTGTCGCGATGGCTCTTTATTTTATCGTATGTTATGCGCTGCGCATGGTGTTTGGCGTATTTGATGTAGAAGAAGTCGGCGCGACGGAAGCGCTGACCTATTTGTTTTACGGTTTCAGCGGCGGTGTGGCGTTTATGCTGTACGGTGATTATATTAACACGCCTCGCCAGAGAACGTATTTTGCCATCTGCTTTCTGTGGTTCTGGGCGCTGCTGCGTGAGATGGGGTTTCAGCACTGGCTGACACGGCATGACACTACGGCCATAAAAATCCGTTTTTTTACAAATCCCAATAACCCGCTGCATGAAAAGATCCTCACACTGTGCATTCTGGCTTTGATCTTCGGCACGCTTCTGTATTTACTGATAAAATACTGGAAATGGCTTGTCCGCGGTTTCTCTGATTCAAACCCCGTCTGCTGTACGATTGTGACATTATGTGTGTGGACTGCTGTTACGCAGTTTGCAGACCGTTTTCCGTGGGAGTATAAAAAACTCACCGGAGAAAAACTGACGGAGCCGGTAATCTTCTTTCTGCGGATTCTGGAAGAAGGCGGGGAATCGCTGCTGCCGCTGCTCTTTGCCGTTGCTTTGCTGCAGTTCCATTTTATGCTGCGGCAGAGGACTGTGCCGGAAGAACATGAACAGCCTGAAGGAAAACACGTGACGGTACAGAATGGGGTATCCGGCTGGTAAACATGGGCAGTTCCTTCCGCAGGGTCGGAAGTATAATGAAAAAACCGCAAAACTGATTTTTTATCTTTAAGATAAGAACGGTTTTGCGGTTTTCTTATTTTGCGTTTTGATGTTGTACCTTTCGTATTGATGGCGTGTCGTTCGTATTGATACCGTATCCTGATCCGGGTGCTCCGGCCCCGTTATTTCGGCTGCCGTCCCAACAGCATCAGGCCGACAGGCCTGCATTGTTTTGCAATCCTGTGGATCAGTATGCCTGCCAGCAGCGAGGTGACCAGCACCAGCACATAAAACAGCAGTACCGGTACCTGTGCCATGGAAAAACCCAGCATGCCGAACCACTGGTACCAGTAATACAGGATCAGGGGATGGATCAGGTAGATGATCATAGAATATTCAGAGAGTATATCCAGCCACGTGGACTTGCGCTCTGATTTTTTTGTTGAAAAATCGCTCATTTGCGCACCGCTATCTTCTGTTCCGCTTTCATGACCGTCCAGCAGCTTTTCCAGCGCCGCGCTGAAGAACAGCAGCCAGCACACGGTGTAGAGAAGGCCTTCCGGCGTCAGCTGGGTCATGTACTTGCCGGGAATATCCTCCAACGGGATGCCCTGCAGTACATATTCTTTGAAGCGCCACACCAGCACGGCACAGGATAAAAGGAAGATGCCCAGACTGGACGTAAAATGCTCCTGCAGCCAGTTGCGGATCGGTTTTTCATGTACTGCGCAGACGCCGCCCAGTACGAAAACAAAACCGTAAAATAACGGCAGGTAATTCATCCGCTCGTTCAGCAGACGGATAACCATGGCATGCCCCTGGGTCCAGGGGGGATACACCCAGTACGTGGCGCTCCACTGGTACAGCGCGACCTGCAGCCCGGCCAGCACACCCAGGCTGAGCGCGATACCGGATGCTGATTTTTCACTGATGCGGCGCACCAGCCACCGCCAGAGCGGCATGGAAAGGTAAAAGTACAGCAGGATGACCATAAAATAAATATGGTAACAGCCTTCGCCCAGCAGGAACTTTACGATAAGAACGGAAATAGAAAAGCTGCGGTCAGGGCGGTACATGTCCTCCCACTGCCACATGGCAATATAAAACAGCGACCAGGCAAAGTAGGGAAGCCCCACCGTGACCAGGTGCTTTTTTACAAAGCTGATATAATGGAACGGCTTGTTCAGCGCATCATGGCAGAACAGGCCGAACCCTGAAATAAAGAAAAAGGACGGAACAGCAAAGCGGGTAAAGACCTGGAACAGCAAAAACAGGTCCAGACGGGGCGTGGAGGAGGCAAAGACGAACGGCCCGATATGGATGCCGATTACGCCCAGCATGGCCAGCGCCCGCAGCTGATCCACGACGATGTTGCGGTTTGACATAACAACCTCTTTTGTTTTTAAAACTGCTTGCAATCATCATATCATTGCTGCTGGAAGTAATCAAGTCACAAAAAAAGTAGCCGCCCCTGGCCAAAGGATGCGGCTACTTCTTGTAAAGTAACTTACTTGGGCCAACCGTTCATCGGTGGCGCCTCTTTTTTACATTTTAGCAGGTAGTATTTATTCTGTCAATTGCCTCTTATCCCTCAATCGCAATGTACTTTTTGCCCTCTACGGCCTTCGGATCCTTCTTGGGGATGTTCAGGCGCAGGGTGCCGTCTTCGAATTTAGCCTTGATATCCTCTTCCGTGATGGCAGTGCCTACGTAGAAGCTGCGCGTGCAGGAGCCGGTGTAGCGTTCCTGGCGGATATACTTGCCTTCCTCGTTCTTTTCGTCCTTGTTCAGGGACTTGGCCGCGGTGATGGTCAGGTAACCGTCCTCCAGCTGTACCTGGATGCCTTCTTTCTTGAAGCCGGGCAGGTCGACGATGACATCATAACTTTCCTTGTTTTCCCGGATATCCGTCTTCATGATATTGGAAGCATGCTTGCCGTACAGCGGCGAATGGGTCTTGCCAAAAAACGCGGACGGATTCATCAGGCCGCTGTCATTCATCCAGTCATCAAATAAATTTTCTCCAAAAATGCTCGGTAACATCATAACTCATTCCTCCATTCTTTCGGGAAACAGGTTCCATCCGTTTCCTTCATATGATAATTAATAGTTGATACAGTTGGGAAACAACAGAAATTTGGACTGACTTTTTGACTTTTGCTTCTGAAATAAAAGGCCTTGCGGCCAGATTGCTGCCATTGTGGAATTCACAGCAGCGCATGCTTTCGGAAACAACAGCCGGTGAAGCCTCGCGACTCCATCTTTCAATATCACTTTCCTTGTTTCTGAACATACTATACCACATTTTATTAGCACTGTCAATAGGTGAGTGCTAATTTATCTCAAAATACATTCTTTTCATAATTCATACTTGACATAAATATACGTAAAATATATTATGTATACGTAAAACTATCGGATGAATACTTATTAATATATGTTTTCATTTTGAAATATACATAATAATATGCATTCGAGCGCATTTATAATGATGCCATATAATGCTTGAATATTATTATATTGCGGCTTAAAAAGTTTGGCGGTTGCTGAATCGGCGTACAAATAGCCCATTTAATATAAATATTATTTGTTATGAAAGGGAAAGGTACTGACATGAATAAGATTTATCGAATTATCTGGAGCAAAACGAGAAACTGCTATGTAGTCGTTTCCGAAATTGCAAAACGGAACGGGAAGTGCAGCTCTACTTTAAATAAGAAAATCATTGCAGCATTCCTTGCTGCGGGAACAGTGCTGTCCGTGACTGGTGGCGCATGGGCCGCACAGCTTGAAGACACGTATATAAAAATAAATGCGACCGGCGAGCAATCTCCGGCTAGTGTTCTAGGAGCACAACATGCCATTGCCATTGGCGAAAATGTTGAAATTAGCGGGAACGGTAATGAAAGGCAAGCAGATTATTCGGTAGGTATCGGTTTTAGCGCTACAGCTACAGGTGTGAATGGTGTGGCTTTAGGAAAAAATGCGACCATTGCTGCAAGTCATGCAATTGGAGTGGGCACCGGTTCATTGGCGGAAGGCATGTACTCCTCCGTGTTCGGTGCTTATTCGGATGTTTCGATTGACCCTGCAGTTACTATGACTTTTGGCGATGATCCTGATAACCCTGAAAAGGTTAGTGCCATGCAGGGCTTCGGGACTACGGTACTGGGATCGCTCAACTCATCGCGAACCGATGTAAATAAGGAAAGTAATAAGGATAAAAAATTTATAAGTGTCGCAAGTAGTATTATCGGCACGGTAAATACCGCTACGGATTCGAACGGGACACTTATTTTTGGCGCAGGTAACGAAATTACTGACTCCTACCAGAACGTTCTTTTTGATGAAGCAGATATGACTGTATCTGAACTGCATGAACAATATAAGGCTGCTGTCAATAGCGGCGATCGAGCCAAGATGGCGGAAATATCCGCTCAACTTAAGAAAATGGTTAAAGTCAGTGGCGGGCAGGTTATGGCTATGGGTGGTTCTAATACCGCTTCTGAAGCGTATCGTTCCCAGATTATGGGCGTAGGAAATAAGCTGGAAGGATCTATGATTAAGATGATTGATCCTTCGACAGGGGCGGAAATAGCTGCTGATGCTGACTCTACGGGATTTAGAGTATATGATACGCAATATGATTTGCTTGACGGTTTTGAAAATAAAGTCAGCCACAGTGAACATGTCAGCGTAATCGGTACTGGCAATGAAGTTCAAAACAGTGACGGCAACATAATCATAGGGGATTTACACGGAATCAGCGGCGGCAAGAATAATGTGATTATCGGGTCCAGTACTGCCGCCAATGATGAGGTTGCCGTATTAGAGGGCTTCAAAGCTGTACAACATAACGCTGATATTGAAAACACAGTTATGCTGGGATACAATACGGATGCAAGAGTCAGCAAGGGGGTAGCATAGGGCTCTGATTCCATTGCAAAAACAGAAGCCGGAGTAGCAGGGTATGATCCTTTGGGCAGATCTGATTCCGAACTGACTTCTTCAACATGGACAGCAACCGCAGCAGCTGTTTCTGTGGGTAATGAAAAGAAAACATGGTACGGGTTTAGCGAAAGCACGATACAGTCAAGTATCAATCAATATAAAACCCAGTTGGAAGCGTTAGGCGTAGACACATCACTTGAACCCGCTGCTTTGCTGGAAAGCTTAAACGACGAACAGCTGAAACTATTAACTGATCATATAACTCATGAAACTGAAGATTCTGAAACTAAACCGGAAAAAGCAGGAACCCTGTATGTGGCAAAGCCCGGCAGCGGAACAACTCGCCAGCTTACCAATGTAGCCGCGGGCCTTAACGATACGGATGCTGTGAACGTTGCTCAACTGAAAGCAAGCCAGACGCATTATTATAGCGTGAATGATAATGGAACGCCGAAGGGAAACTACAATAATGACGGGGCGCTTGGCAAGTTCAGCTTGGCTGCCGGACCAAATGCCAAAGCGGAAGGTCTGCTTTCTACAGTAGTGGGAGCGGGAAACTATTCTCAGGATACGATAGTTGGTTCTCTGGACAAAATCAAAAAAGGCATAGTTTATCTGGAAACCCACGGTAATGGTGCAGGCAGACAAATATTTCAAAGGGTTGGGCCTCTAATCGAAAACGTGCCCAGTGTTATGGGAATCGGCTCAACCGTTATAGGAAGCATGAACTCTGTAAAAAACAGAGCTGAAGTTACTACTGCTATTGATAATTTAGCTAATAATACTTACACTGCTGCCAGGTATACCCTGCCTTTGTTAAATGATTTTTTAAACAACGGTGATTTATTTGACGGCATTGCCAATACAGTTGTAGGAACTGGAAATGAAACAGAAAAAGCAAATGTAGCGCTCATTTATGGAACGGGTAATACAATAAAAAACGCATATGAGGCTCTGGATGAAAACTTCGACGGTCAGGTATTGGCTTCGAAATTAGCAACACCTTTGCTCATGGCGCAATTTGGTAGTTATACTCAACTGGAAGCAGTGCTCGCAAGTCTGGATTTGTCTAATATAGATGGTTTGCAGGCTGCTATTAAGACTGGTGATATGGATCAGGTTAAAACACTTCTTCTGGAAGGGTATATAAGAAATGAACAAGGTAAAGGTGGGCGCAGTGTTGCTATTGGTACGAACAATGCGATTGAAAATGCAACGCTGTCTCAACTTCGGGGAACTAATAATATATTAGTGGGAGGAACAAGCAATTCTACTCTGGCTGACTATAGTATTTTAGACGGATACGGAAATAAATCTTATAA
This sequence comes from Acidaminococcaceae bacterium, assembly GCA_017460905.1. Taxonomy (GTDB): domain Bacteria; phylum Bacillota; class Negativicutes; order Acidaminococcales; family Acidaminococcaceae; genus Succiniclasticum. The sequence continues at coordinate 6,360 of JAFTZZ010000235.1, forward strand.
AACAAAAAATTCTACAATTATTGGGAATAATAATACGGTTGGGGCATCGAATGTCAACTACGCAACAAACAAAGCCATAGTTATTGGCGATGATAATACAATTACGGCACGTAGCGATAATAATATAGTTATTGGTACGGTGACTGATGCGGTAGGTGCATCAAGAGTAGGAAACATTGTATCCGTCGGCTACAATACAACACTGAACGCTGCTAACAGTATTGGGATAGGCGCAAGTAATACAGTAACAGGCACTAACAGCATCGCTATCGGTAAAGGTCATACGGTAACCGGTGCAAATTCTGGTGCATTCGGCGATCCCAGTGAAATTACAGGTGACAGTTCTTATGCCATTGGTAACGATAATACAATTGAAGTAAATGACGGCTTTATCCTGGGCAGCAACGCCTCTGTAACAAAAGTCGGCGGCGTAGCGCTGGGCAAAGACTCAAAAGCAACCACCGGTGCAGGGGAAGTAGGCATTGATACAACCGGAGAAAATCATTCCGACGATACGACCGGAACATGGAAATCTACAGCAGCAGCGGTGTCTGTTGGTGGCGGGACTGTAACAACGGATGATGGTGAAGGAAATACAACAACGAGTACGATTACCCGTCAAATTACGAACGTAGCAGCGGGTAAACTGGATACCGATGTTGTGAATGTGGCACAGCTGAAACAGGTTGCAGGTGGACTTACTCACTATTTTTCTGTTAACGCGACTGAGTCTGGAACTGGCAGTAACTATTACAATGATGGTGCAAAGGGACCATGGGCGATTGCCATTGGATTAGGAGCGGTTGCAACAAATGAGAATCCAACAAAAGGTGGTTCCCAAATAGCTGTCGGAGCTAAAAGTTATGCACTGGGGGACAGAGCAATAGCTATTGGTAAAGGAGTTCATGCAGAAGGGGATAATGCTATCGCAATAGGAACAGGTGAGTTTAATGCTTCAAAAAATAAAGGTGCATACGGCACAAATACCATTGCAATTGGTGAAAACACTTTAGTAGAAGGTAATAATTCAACGGCTGTAGGCGCTTTCAGTTTAGTAACGGGGCAGGAGTCGGCGTCGTTCGGTAATTTGGCCAAAGCTACAGCAGATGGAACGACTGCGGTTGGTGGATCCAGTAATGCTATAAGTACAGGCGCTTCTGCTATAGGATATAGTAGCAGTGCCGGGGATCGTTCGGTTGCAATCGGGTTTGGCAGTGTGGCTGGTGTTACAGTAGATGAATATTATGTTCCAACTGGAGGAATTGAAGGCGTTGAAAGAACGGTTGCAATCGGAGCCGTATCTAAGGCGACAGGAAACCGTTCAACTGCGGTAGGTGCTGGTGCTGAAGCGATTAAGGAACGCAGTATAGCTTTAGGTGCAAATTCTGTGGCTGATAGGGAAAAGGGCTCTTACGGCAGCGCTGACGGCGCATATGATATGATTGCGTCAGGTAATATACACGATACTACTGATGAAAGTATAGCATGGAAATCTACAGCAGCAGCTGTATCAATCGGTGGTGGTACAGTTGATGGTAAGATTGTGACTCGCCAGATTACCAACGTAGCAGCCGGTAGCGCAGATACAGATGCGGTAAACGTGGCACAGTTGAAAGCCGCGCAGGTTGAAATTATCGGCGGTGACAACGTTGAGGTAATAAAAGATACCAGCAGCGGCCATGCGGTTTATACGATCCATGCGCTGAACGCGATGATTGAAGCCGGCCCGAGCGGAAATGTTACGGTTACTGATGAGGTTGGTGATGGAAAAACCAATGGAGTAACTACGGATCTGACTTCTGAAGGTACTGGGACAACTGGTGGAAATGCCGGAACTGCAGGAACGATGCCGGAACCGACGCCTTCCGATAATCCGATTGGGCCATTGGCGCCTGGCGAAGAGAACCCCAACGGGCATACAACGGTTTATACAGTTGATGCAAAAGATACTACCTATACCCTTTCTGATGACGGAGGGAAAACCGACGGCAAAGGTAACACGACTTATACGGTAACGCTGACAGGCGCAGTGACAGGTTCTGATGATGCCGCGCCTGCTCCTACTACCGCAACGATCATCGACACGAATACTACCTACTCTATGACCACCACTGCCGGCACCGGGGACGTAGTAAATACGTACAAGATTACCGGTTCTGACGGCAAGGATGTAGGTGTGATCAAAGATACAGATACCAATACCACCTACACCATTGATACCGAAGCAGGGAAAGGCAGTATCGTTACCACCTACACCGTAACGGATTCCGACGGCAAGGAAACCGGTAAGCTGGTTGATACCAACACTACGTACACGGTAGAGAAAGAAGAAGGAACCGGAAACGTAGTAAACAAGTACACGTTAAAAGATTCGGACGGCAAGTCCGTTGATGTTGCAATCGAAGATACCGATACTAACACCACGAACGTGAAGCTTGAGGTAGCAGGTGACGACGAAAAAACCATCACCCTGACTGACAGCGATGGGAATAAGGTAACGGGCAAGTTCACGGATAGGGATACCCGCAACACGGTAGAAGCGGGTGACGATACCATCGAGGTAAAATCTACCGAGAATGCGGACGGCAGCCTGAAATATACGATTACGTCCAAAGCGAAAGCTGTTTCCAATGTTGTGGTGGAAGCCGATTCGGATAACGTCATTGTTACTCCTAAAGATGAGGACGATAAAAAGATCTACACCGTGGATGTCAAGACCGACGGCAAAGTGGCCTCCGGAGATACCGGCATCGTAACCGGTGATACAGTTTACAACGAAACCCGTGTACAAAACGACGGAAATTATATTAAAAAAGACAACACCGCTGCTGAAAACATCACGGCGCTGGACGAAAAGGTTAAAGATAATTCCACAAGAATCGACAACATTGATAACCAGGTGAACAACACATATAACCAAATCAACCGTCTGGACAACCGTATGCGGAAAGGCCTGGCCGGCGCAGCCGCACTGGCAGCGCTGCACCCGATGGACTTTAACCCGGATGACAAGATGCAGTTCTCGGCAGGCGTTGGCAATTATCGCGGCGAAACAGCGGCAGCGGTAGGCGCCTTCTACCGTCCGGATGAAAGCGTGATGTTCAGCATCGGCGGAACCTTCGGCAACGGCGATAACATGGTGAACGCAGGCATTACCTTCGGCCTGGACGGAACCCGGAACCGGGTGACCCGCAGCCGTACCGCTATGGCGAAGGAAATCGTGGAACTGCGCAGCCTGGTGACCCAGATGGCGGCCCGGATGGACCGCATGGAAGCGGCCAACGGTATCGAAACAGCCATGTTCCCGGATGTGCCGGAAAACCACTGGGCTTATGAATATGTAGAAGATTTGCAGAAGCGCGGCGCGTTAAAAGGATATCCGGACGGTTTGTTCAAAGGCGACCGTGCGATGACCCGTTATGAGTTTGCGGCGATGCTGGACCGTATCGTTCGCAGCGGCATAACGCTGTCCCCGGAAATCGCCAAAGAATTTGAGCCGGAACTGGGACGTATTTATGTGGAACGCATCTCCGGTCAGGACAACGACCGCAAGAAGATCGAACGGGTACGCGTCAACAATTCGGATTCGAAGTATCCGGAAGGTAAGAACCGCGATGTTTACGGCAGCAAAATTATGCCTGTGGCTCCGGAAAAAGCAGCGGGCAAGTAATCGTCTACAAAACAACCGGTTTTACAGCTGAATATGTCGTGAAAAGGAAATGCTGAAGCAAAGTGCGTGTTGAAACATAACCTTACAAACCGGCGTCTGGAAGGGCGCCGGTTTTTTTGTGGTTGTGCGCCCGGCATGGGCGCAGTCTTAAAGGTGAAAGTCCTAAGTGCAGGTTAGTCGTGCCAAGCACATAGCCGAAGGCAAGGGTGTCCGTCGTGAGGCGGAATCTGAAGGAAGCCGGATGTCAGTGCGAGGAGTGCTGG
>JAFTZZ010000236.1 GCA_017460905.1 Acidaminococcaceae bacterium
GGTGGTCATGCGTGTTACCGGCAGGGAAGACCATATTGAGGCGCTGCTGCAGATGCTGAAGGGATATGAAATTCTGGAAATGGCCCGTACCGGACAGATTTCCCTGTCCCGCGGCGCAAATTCCGTTAAGAAGATGTAAGAAAGCCTGTTGATTTGAGTTCCATTTAATTTTTATATATTTTATTTATTACAAAGGAGAGATTTATTATGGCAGCAAAAGTTTTCTATGATCAGGACGTAAACTGGGACATTATCAAAAACCGTAAGGTTGCTATCATTGGTTATGGCAGCCAGGGACATGCCCACGCGCTGAACCTGCGGGACAGCGGACTGGAAGTTGTGGTTGGCCTGTATAAAGGGTCCAAATCCGCAGCTAAGGCGGAAGCAGCCGGCTTAAAGGTTGTCGGTGTCAGCGAAGCCGCTAAATGGGCAGATATCATCATGATCCTGATCCCGGATGAAAAACAGGCTGACGTTTATAAGAATGAAATCGCCCCGAACCTGAAACCCGGCGATGCGCTGGCATTTGCCCATGGCTTCAACATTCATTTCCAGCAGATTATTCCACCGGCTGATGTTGACGTATTCATGGTTGCCCCGAAAGGCCCCGGCCATCTGGTACGCCGTGAATTCCGCGAAGGCCTGGGCGTTCCCAATCTGCTCGCTGTCGGCCAGGACGCTACCGGCAAATGCTTTGACCTGGCGCTGGCTTATGCATGCGGTTTGGGCGGCACCCGTGCCGGTGTAATCCTGACTTCCTTTAAAGAAGAAACGGAAACCGACCTGTTCGGTGAACAGTGCGTACTGTGCGGCGGCATCAGCGAACTGATGGAATCCGGTTTCAATACTCTGGTTGCTGCCGGTTACCAGCCTGAAATCGCTTACTTTGAATGCTTCCATGAAATGAAACTGATCGTTGACCTGTGCTATGAAGGCGGCCTGCAGATGATGCGTTATTCCGTCAGCGACACAGCGGAATTTGGCGATTACCACATGGGCAAACATATTATTGACGACCATGTCCGCGCTTCTATGCGTAAAGCATTAGAGGCGATTCAGGACGGCAGCTTTGCCAAAGAATTTTTACTGGAAAACAGAGCGGCCGGCCGCGCCCACTTCCTGGCAGAACGCCGTCGCCACAGCCAGACCCAGATCGAACAGGTTGGCAAACAGATGCGCAGCATGATGAGCTGGCTGCGTGACGCTAAGACCGAAGAGACCGATAACAACGAAATTGGCGCGAAAGCTCCGGCAAAGAAAGCCCCGGCTAAAAAAGCTGCAGCGAAAAAAGCACCGGCAAAACGTACTGCAAAATAATAATACCGACATAGATTTAACTGCCGGGGATCCTTCTCCGGCAGTCCAATTCTGGCAGAATGAGAAGGTATGGTCTGATGAAACTTAATGGCGCGCAAGTTGTAATTGAAAGTTTGAGAAAAGAAAATGTCGACGTGGTATTCGGCTATCCCGGCGGCGTGGTACTGCCTTTGTACGATGAAGTGTACAAGGCAAAGTTCCCGCGTCATATTCTGACCGGACATGAACAGGGCGCTGTGCATGCGGCAGACGGATACGCAAGAGCTACCGGCAGACCCGGCGTGTGCTTTGCGACTTCCGGCCCCGGCGTGTGCAACATGGTTACCGGCATTGCGACGGCCTACATGGATTCGATTCCCATGGTCGTATTCAGCGGACAGGTAGCAACCAAGGCGATTGGCCGGGACTCGTTCCAGGAAGCGGATATTACAGGTATTACAACCCCTATTACCAAACACAATTATCTGGTAAAAAATATTAAGCATTTACCCAGGATTATCAAAGAAGCGTTTTTGATTGCAACCACCGGACGCCCCGGACCTGTGCTGATTGATATCGCTACGGACGTATTCCGGGCGGAAATCGATTTTTCCTATCCGGATTCGGTTCATCTGCGCGGCTATAAAGCTGATTTTACAGGGGATGAAAAAGCGGTTGATGCAGCGGTTGAAGCCTTCCGGCAGGCAAAGCAGCCGATCCTGATGACCGGCGGCGGTATTTTGTCTTCAAATACGGCAGAATATGTCCGCAAGATCGTAGAAGCGACCGGTGTTCCCGTAGTTACGACCCTGATGGGCAAAGGCGCGGTTTCCGACCATTATGATGCGCATCTGGGTATGGTGGGCATGCACGGTTCCTTTACCTCGAACATGTCTATGACCCAGTGCGATTTGATTCTGGCAGTAGGCGCGCGTTTCAGCGACCGCGTTACCAGCGATGTTTCCAAGTTTGCGAAGAATGCGACCATCGTCCAGTTTGAAGTTGATAATGTTGAGATCGACAAGATCGTGCACGCGGATATTCCGGTTATCGGCGACTTGCGCTGGTCCATGCCGCTGTTTGCAGAAAAAGTGCTGCAGGGCAATCCGCAGACGATCAAAGAACAGATTGCGCCCTGGCGGGCAAAACTGCTGGAAACAAAAGCCGCGCATCCGTTCTTTTCCCGTAAACTGGAAGGGAAGATTTCACCGGAAATGCTGTACAAGGCCATCATGAAATATGCGGACGATGACACCATCGTTGTCACAGACGTAGGGCAGCATCAGATGTGGACGGCCCAGTTCTATGATGTAGACCGGCCCCGTCATTTCCTGTCCAGCGGCGGTTTGGGCACCATGGGGTACGGACTTCCCGCAGCCATGGGCGCCAAGATTGCCTGTCCGGATAAGCAGGTGATCCTGTTTACCGGTGACGGCAGCATCATGATGTGCTGCCAGGAATTCGCGACACTGCACCGCTACGGCGTTCCCGTAAAAGTATTTGTCCTGCACAACAACGTGCTGGGCATGGTAAACCAGTGGCAGCGCCTGTTCTTCGGCGGACGGGAAAGCGAATCCGTTGTAAAGGAACTGGTTGATTTCCCGGCCATGACAAAATCCATGGGCGTGGATGGCGTACGGGTTTCCGATCCGGCACAGTTAGACAGCGTTGTGAAAGCGGCGCTGGCGCAGGAAGGTTCCCTGTTGGTAGACGTTGCGATTCCGAATGATGAAAACGTATTCCCGATGGTTCCGGGCGGCGCGCGGCTGGATCAGATGATCCTGCAGGACACGCTGGATTAAGAGAATTTACGTTAGTTTTCGGTCGGCAGATTAATTATAAAATAAATACTTGACGAATGACCGAAAAATGTGGATAATAATATAGTACCACATTCGCCACTTTAGCTCAGCTGGCAGAGCATCTCATTCGTAATGAGAGGGTCGTAGGTTCAAATCCTATAAGTGGCTCCAGTAAAAACAAGCGGTTTCCAAGAGATTGGAAACCGCTTTTTTTAAGCAGTGTCTCTGAAAAAGAGGGGGAACGTTTCATGAAAAAAATCCTTATGCTGGGAACCGGCGGGACCATTGCCTGTGTTCCTTCAGCAGACGGCCTGGTGCCGGAACTGGACGGCGCTGCACTGGTGCAGATGGTGCCGGAACTGGCGGGCCTGTGTGCGATAGATTATCAGCAGGTTTTGAATCTGGACAGCAGTAACATCGCGCCGCAGCACTGGCAGGTTATTGCCCGGGCAATAGCGGAAAACTATCAGCAGTACGATGGTTTTGTTATCACCCATGGCACCGATACCATGGCCTATTCGGCGGCTGCGTTAAGCCTGATGGTGGAGAACTGCAACAAGCCGGTTGTGTTTACCGGGGCCCAGCTTCCTGTCGGGGCACCGGGGACGGACGCCAGGGATAACATATATCATGCGTTTCTTACTGCGGTAAGCAATGTTAAAGGCATCGTCCTTACGTTTGGGAACGTGGTAATTCATGGCCGGTGTGCCAAAAAATTATGCAGTGAAAATTTTAACGGCTTTGGCAGTATTAACCGGAAACCGCTGGCAACTATCGAAAACCACCGGTTGCGGTGGGAGGCGGAGGAACCGCAGGGAGCCGGTACGGGAAACGGGGCGTTTGCTGTCCACCCGGAGCTGGAAGAAAAGGTGGCTGCGGTGAAAATTACGCCGGGCCTGTCCGCCGACATTTTGAATTATTTTCTGGCACAGGGCTATCAGGGCATCGTACTGGAAGGTTTCGGCGCCGGGGGCGTGCCTAACGGGGAAAATAACTGGCTGCCGGTGGTGGAAAAGCTGCTCCGTCATGGCATGCGGGTAGTTTGCACAACCCAATGTGTGTATGACGGCGTTGACCTGACAAAGTATCCTATGGGCGTTCTGGCGGAACGACTGGGAGCGGAATCCGCCGGACAGGCAACGGTGGAAGCGGCCCTGACACGGCTGATGTGGGAACTTGCCCACGAATAAAATTATTTGTATTTTTAATTTTCAGGGGGTAATTATGGAAATAAAATCAGTTGCGATTCTGGGAGCCGGCGCAATCGGCGCCTATTTTATCTATGGATTTACGGCTGCGGATATTGACTTTTGCCTGGTTGCCAAAGGGGAACGCAAAGAGCGCCTGCAGCGCGAAGGAATCTGTATTAACGGAAAAATTTACAGACCTGCGGTAAAAACGCCGGAGGAAGCAAGGGGCGTTGATTTGCTGCTGGTGTCTGTCAAATATAACGGGTTGCGGGGGGCGCTGGAGGATATCCGTACGGTAACTGCACCCAACACGACAGTCCTCAGCTTGCTTAACGGAATCGACAGCGAAGAAATCATCAGTACGGTGATTGACCCGGCGCAGATTGTTTACAGCCTGATGCGCATCAATTCGGAACGGGACGGCAGCAGCGTGACCTTTAACGCGGAAAAGGCACCGGGCTTGTTTGTGGGCGAAAAGGATTCAGCGGAAGAGTCGGAACGTCTGCTGGCGATTCGCGCGCTGCTGGAAAAAACGCCGCTTAAATATAATTTCCGCGAAGATATTATTGCAGACCAGTGGCTGAAGTATGCGCTGAATATAGCGTATAATCTGCCGCAGGCGGTTTTGGGCGTCGGGTATGCGGCGTATTTTGACAGTGATCACGTCGGGTTTATCCGGGACCGGCTGGAGGCGGAAGCCCGGCAGGTTGCCGCAGCCTACGGCATAACCTTCGGTCCTTTGGAAAACACCCGTCCCCGCTGGCTGGAAAAAGCACGCTTCTCTACATTACAAGATCTGGAAGCCAAACGTCATACCGAAATTGATATGTTCTGTAAGGTTCTGATGGAAAAAGCTGCCGCTAAAGGCATCCCGGTTCCCTTTGCTGAATACACCTGTCACGCTATCAAAGCGCTGGAAGAAAAGAACGACGGAAAATTTGATTATAAATAAAAATTCGTTTTGGTTTTCCTAATGTTCAGAAATTTGGTTATAAAGATAGTTGGGTTAAGATAAAAACGAAGCACCGGCATTATCCCGGAAGGGTTTGCCCCATCGAAAAGCTTTAGGCTACGACCGCAGGTTTGTTTGCGGGATGCAGCCGTAGCTTTGAGGGGGAAGGAGGGATAATGTCGGTGCAATTTTTTAATTATAGATGGTTTGTAAGCGAATTTTTACTTGTCTTCTTCCACTTCTTTCTTCCATTTAGCGGAGTCCACGCTGCCGCTTCTGGCGTAATCTTCCACCATGGCGCTGACGGCCCGGAAGTTGGCCTGTACGCCGGAACTGGTATTTTTGTATTTTACCGCATTGCTCTGTTTGATGCCCATAGAGCCGGCGGTTTTGGCAGCGTCGATGTTAGCGCCTAAAAATACAAATTCAAAATTCTTCTCCTGCAGTTCAGAGATCAGCTTCTTTACTTTGTCGTAGGTCCATTCTTTGGAAGAGTTTTCCATGCCGTCGGTGGTGATGACCACCAATACTTTGTTGCCTTTGGCTTCAATATCTTCCAGCGCTTTCATTTTGGAGAGGGTGTTGCCTACGGCATCCAACAGGGAGGTTGTGCCCTGGGGCGTATATTCTTTTTCCGTGATATTTTTTACATCGCTGAGTTCGGTACGGTCGTAGATTGTAGAAATTTCCTGATTGAACATAACGGCAGTTACCTTGACAGGCAGGTCTTTTTCCCGCTGCTTGTCCAGCATGGAGTTGAAGCCGCCGATGGTGTCCTTTTCCAGTCCGTACATGGATCCGGATTTATCCAAAATTAGCACCAGGTCCATGGAGGTTACTTTTTCGTTTTTCTTTTGGGCCTCGGAAGTTTCTGTATCGGTTGCTTCCTTTACCAACACCTGTTTCTGTTCCAGCGGAGGCGGGGGAACAATCTGTTTCGCGGTTTTTGCGAAAGCAGTGGCGCCGAAAGCAAAAGTCAGAAGCGCCAGTGCGATAGCTGTATGTTTTTTCATGGAGCGTTACCTTCCTTTACAAAATTTAATTTGTTTTGCGCTTTGTTCTATTAAAATAACTATACTGAAATTTTTTGTCATTTTTATGACGGAACCTGCGTTGTGTCGCAAATATTTTATTTTTTCTCTTCGGTTTTCTGTTTTGGCTGCAGTTTGTCGATGGCTGCTTTGCCGACAATGATCAGGTCCTGTTGTTGCATAGCCTGGATCTGGTTCTGTTTTTTCATGCGCTGACCAACGGCCCAGCGATTAAGTATGGGCTGCCAGCGGGATTCGTTAAAAGCCGCGTCATGGACTTTACGGTTTCGCTCGGCGATTTCTTTTACATTTTCTACAGCGGACAAGTTATCTGTGAACACATAAAAACGCAGTTCCCGGTTGTCGCTGGTAAGGAATTCGTAACTGGAACCTGTTTCTGTAACTCGCAGGTCTTTTCCTGCTGTGACGGTGTTTTCTTCTTGCGTTACAGTTCCGTCTTTTGCTTTTGCACTGTGTTGCGCATAGGCAGGGTAATGGAGGGTCAGGGGAACATTGCCTTTATAGAAATAATCGTCCCATTTCTGATACGTGCATTCTGCCGCGTTTTGATTTTTGTTTAAAATCACCGTTTCTTCCGCCAGGCAGGCATATCCGTTTACCGGCCAGTTCAGGCCGGGGGCATTAATGCCATTGGCAACCTGCTCCAGCGTGTTCTTCAGGGAATCGGGATAGCGTTGCAGCTCAATATAGACGTTGTTGGAAAATTTGTCTGCCGCAGCGACAGTAATGTGGTGTGCCTGCAGCGGCTTTCCGGTAAACAGGAAGTGGAGCGAAAGCGCCAGGGATTTATTTTCCAAAGCTGTTTTAACATAGGCGTCCATGTCCGGAATGTCGGCAGGCAGCATGCCTCGCAGGGTGACAGGATGTTCCTCTAAAGGATGCTTTTTGGGGTCCAGCGGGGTCAACGGAAGTAGCGCAGAGGGATACACGCTTGCTTTTACCGCGGTCCATTGCAGGTTCAGTTTTTTGTTGATGTGTTTTGCCATTTTTTCTGCAAATTCTTTTTGCCTTTCGGAAGAATAAATCTCTTTGGTTTTTGTGTTTACGGCAAAGATGAATTCGTTGCTTCCCGATTTATATTTTCCTTCCGCGAATTCTGTCAGCTGGAATTGGTGGTTGCTTCCCAGAAAGGTAATTTCTTTCATTTCGGTGATTTTTGCTTTCGGATCCTTTTTTGCAAGGTAATCCATAAAGATTTTCTCGCCGCTTTTGATCAGGTCTTTCCGTTCGGAAGAAGAATATTCGTCAAACAGACAGCCAGAAAAGAAAACACAGCAAAGCAGTGTGAGGCAGAACGTAAAAAACCGTTTCATGATATTTCCTCCTCAGTCCGGCAAAATTAATCGCACAAATTCTTGTTTCTATTATAGAATATCTGTGTTAAAATAGCTATGGAGTTTTTAAAAAGAAAAACATATTTATATTGAAAGCACAAGATAGGGAAGCCGTCCGGCTAGTGATATGGGCCGATGCGCGGCGCATGCAGGAGGTGTTTACTGTGAGGAAAATATTGCTCAGTCTGTTTGTTTTGATTTGTACGTTAGGCACTGCGTCTGTCTGCCTGGCGGATGAGGGCATACCCAATACGGATTTGCCTTCTGTCCTGATGCAGCAGCAGACGGAAGAATTTAAGAATGATAAAGGGCAGGTCTGCATCCGTACGGAATATAACCGGCTTCTTGTCAAGAACAGGGAAGCGTTCCCGGCGCTGGCCGAGGCGTTGGAAGAAAAGCATAACCGGGTGTGGAAGGAAAAGCTGGCGGCCGCTCTGGAAGAGAGCAAGCCTGATGCGATTGAACTAAAGAAAAACCGTCCGGAGGATTATATGTACTTCCTGTTGGAAGAACGCCTGTGGCAGAAGCATGCTGACCGGAATGTGATCAGTTTTTACGGGGAATTTTATCAGAACAGGGGCGGAGCCCGTCCGGATATTGAAATATACACCTATAATTTTAATCCTGTAACCGGGAAATCATATACTCTGCATGATGCGCTGGCGCCCCGCGAACTGGCGAATTTTGTTCAGAACGCGGTGAAACCGGCATTGCAACAGTATAAAGAAAAGAACGGCCTGTTTTTTTACGATAATTACCTGACCATAGTGGACGAATTGTTTGCAAAGGATTATCAGGGCGAACAGCCGCTGAACTGGGTTTGGGGAGAAGCGGGCATGACGCTGTACTTCGGTCCTGATGTACTGGCCCCGCGGGTAATCGGCCCGGTTGAGATCGCGGTTCCGGTTAAGGGCTTTGAGCATTTGTTTAATGAACAGTTTAAAAATCCTTCGCGGTAATACTCATAGAAAGTTAACCACACTTAACATGATCCTGCGAATATGTTAAGTGTGGTTTTTTCTATGTAAATACAAGTTGCTTTCAAAGTCGTTTCATATTATAATGAAGATTAATTGTGACGGGTTTGTGAAAAACTGTTGCAAGGAATATACATAGAGACTCGGAGGAATTTGTTTTGAACCACGAAAAAGAAAGAAATAATTTTAC
>JAFTZZ010000237.1 GCA_017460905.1 Acidaminococcaceae bacterium
ACAGTGACGGTAACATCGGAAGATGTGCGCAAGGCGCTGGAAGAACCGTTGGAAACACTGATCGGACGGATCCGTTCCGTGTTGGAAAAATGTCCGCCGGAATTATCTGCGGATATTGTGGACAACGGAATCTGGCTGACCGGCGGCGGCGCCCTGCTGGGCGGTCTGGCGCAGGTCATAGCCGAAGATACGGGAATTCATGTTTATGTGGCGGAAAACCCGCTGGACTGCGTGGCCAACGGTACTGGGAAAGCGCTGGATAATCTGGATAAGCTGCGTCCGGGAACAGTATACAGCAACGCTATGTTTTGACAGAGTTTAAATGGAAATAATACAGGGACGGTCGTGGAAGGCTGGTATAGGGCTGATTCCATACCGTCCTGCTGATTTTACGGGGAATACAGGACTATGAAATTATTTTTTTACCGGATGAGAAAAGGCTGGAAAACAGCGATACCCTTTCTGACAGGGATCCTTCTGCTGCTGTTCCAGGTATCCGTACAGGCGCAGGTCACGGATATTCGTGTTGGCAGCGGAACTGCCCGGGTGCGTATCGTGCTGGATCTGGACCAGCCGGCTGCCTTTAAAGACACCAGTAATAACGGGATTATTTCCCTTGAGATCGGGACCGGCGCAAAAAAAGCGCTGCAGCGCAGCCTGTCAGACGCAACGGTGGCAGGCGTAAGCCTGGAAAAGTCGGGGAATAAGACGAGCCGTCTGCAGGTCAGTCTGAAAAAAGCCGCGCAGCATAAGGTCATTGTGCTGAAGAAGCCTGACCGGATCGTCGTTGACATTTACCGGATCCAGATTATAAAGACAAGCAAAGACCTGGGGAATGGCCTTACCTACACATTTTGGCAGGATGACATGAACGGACTGCCAATCCGGCTGTATGCTTTAAGCCTTAGTCCGGACAGCGGCTACAGACTCATGCCGTTTTCCGGCGCCATCAGCAGTAACGGGCGGGGGCGGCTGGCAAAGGCAGTTGCGGTAAATGGCGCCAGGGCTGCCGTCAATGCCTGCTATTTTGATACAGACGGCTGGGTGATCGGCAACTGTAAATGGAACGGCAGCTTCTTTGGCGTGGATTCGACACCCCGCAGTGCGTTTGTGATAGATAAAGACGGCAGGGCTTCGGTCCAGAAGGATCTGGCATACCGGGGCACGGCAACCCTGCCCGGAGGCCGTATCCTGACCATAAAGGGGCTGAACCGGCAGCGGATCACCAATGACCTGGTGCTGTTCAACCGGAATTATGCCGGCAGTACCCGTACCAATGAGTACGGACGGGAAGTGAAAGTGCGCCAGGGGCGGGCAGTAGAAGTTTCCGCAAAAGGAAACATGCCGCTGGACAGTGATTCGCTGGTGCTTTCCGGGCATGGTGTGAACGCGGATGCGCTGGCCCGGGTCAGACGGGGCGACCGGGTTGCCATTGACCAGACGCTGGGCAGCCGCCTGGCCGACGAGGCACGTCTGGTAGTGGGCGGCGGACCGTTGCTGGTGGAAAACGGGCAGGTCAATGTCCGTTCCCGGGAAGAAAACATGGCCCCGGATATCGCCTATGGACGGGCACCCCGGACCGGTATCGGCGTCACGGCTGACGGCACGGTTTTACTGATGGTGGTGGACGGGCGCAGCCAGTATTCTGCCGGTATGACCTTAAAAGAGTTTGCGCAGTACCTGAAGCGGTTTGGCGCTGTGTCTGCCGTGAATTTCGACGGCGGCGGTTCTTCGGAGATGGTGCTGGACGGGAGGATCATGAACCGGCCTTCCGACGGAGGGGAGCGCCCTGTCAGCATCGGCCTGGGGATATTCCGCAAATAACGGCGGATGGACGCGGAAGTTTCTGCCTGTGCCGTCTGCAGGAAGAGGACCTGCAGTGCAAAGTGATTTTGCCAAACTGCCTGATTCGTTGTATAATAAAACGATAGGTTGATTTTTATTAAAAATATTTTTCATAAGAACAGAAAGCGTTAAGGAACATGGTATGAAGAAACTCATCATTCTGGTCTGCCTGCTGTTATGCTCTGTGATACCGCAGGCGCTGGCAAGGACGCCGCTGATGCCGGTGGAGAACATCAGGGCAGGCATGCGCGGTTATGCGAAGACCGTCATCTACGGCGACACAATAGAGACCTTTCCGGTTGAGGTGCTGGGTGTGACCGGCAGCGAGGTCGGCGGCTATCAGATCCTGATCCGGGCCGGCGGCGATGTGATTGCCCGCAGCGGCGGTGTCGCTCAGGGAATGAGCGGCAGTCCTGTCTACATTGATGGAATGCTGGCCGGCGCCATTGCCTATGGCAAGGCTTTTACGGATCCCCATTACTGCTTTCTGACGCCTATCCAGGACATGCTGGATATGCTGGACCGTCCGGAACCCCACCGGGAAAAGGCGGATGCCTCCCTGCTGCCCAAAGGTACGGCGCTGCAGGCCGGAGGCTTTTCCCCGGAAGGCTTTGTCATGCTGCAGAAGGGGCTGGAGCCCTTTGATGTAACACTGACCGATACAGGCGGCGGAGCCGGTGTTTCTTCGGATAAGGAACTGGAACCGGGCAGCTCCGTGGGCGTAGCCCTGGTGCAGGGAGATTTGACGCTGGGCGCTTTGGGAACCGTTACCTGGATGGATGAGAGCGGAAGGCTGCTGGCCTTCGGACATCCCTTTATGCGCCGGGGTGAAGCTGACTTCTTTCTCACAAAGACCTGGGTCCTCACTTCGATTCCTGACTTGCAGGCGGCTTATAAAGTCGGTAATATCGGTAAGGCGGCCGGCCGCGTCAGCCAGGACCGCAATGCCGGAATCGCAGGGCAGACGGGCAGGCTGCCTGCCTATATTCCGTTATATGTCTCTGTTTCGGACTCCACCCGCTCCCGGAATGGCAGTGCCAGGGTCAGGGTCGTCAATGACGATCAGCTGGCGCCGACACTGGTGGCTTCCATACTGACCAGTGAGGCGGCTAAAGTCGCAGACCACGGTGCCGGCGGCAGCGCCCGCATCCTGTTTGATGTTACAGCCTTTGACAGTAAGGATAAGCTGCTGCACATTTCCCGGGAAAATATGTATTATGATAAAACCTCCCTGGTAAAACAGCTGCCGGTGGAATTACAGGAAACAGTACAGGTGCTGCTGCAGAATAAACTGGAACCGGTCCGCATCAGCAATATAGACGTAAATGTGGATGTAAGCACGGAGAGCCTGGTGGCGGAGA
>JAFTZZ010000238.1 GCA_017460905.1 Acidaminococcaceae bacterium
CCGACGTAAGCTGTGTTATAATACATATGATGACCTCCCTTTGTATGCGGTAATCCCTGTTACCATTTGTTGTTCCAATTTATAGTATACAGGTAAATCCACGTTGCTACAAATTGGAGGTCATTACATATTGTCTGATTACATGAGTTTGGCAGTTACATTCTATAAATACGCAAATGAAATAAACGGCGTTTCCTGAACATTCATACCTTGCAGGAACAGGGAAAATGAGTTAAAATAATACATACTTATATTTTGTATTTCGGAAGGAGCTCAGTTCGATGTCAGTTTTTGATGTGTTACAGGAACGTGGTTTTATCGCGCAGGTTTCCCACGAAGAAGAAATCCGCGAAATGCTGGAAAAGGAAAAGATCACGTTTTATATTGGGTTCGACCCTACGGCGGACAGCCTGCATGTAGGCCATTTTATCGCGCTGATGGCCATGGCGCATATGCAGCGGGCAGGGCACCGTCCCATCGCGCTGCTGGGCGGCGGTACCGGCATGATCGGCGACCCCAGCGGCAAGGACGATATGCGCAAGATGCTGACGCCGGAGTTTATCAATCACAATATTGAATGCTTCAAGAAGCAGATGGAAAAGTTCATTGATTTCTCTGACGGCAAGGCGCTGATGGTGAACAACGGCGACTGGCTGCTGAACCTGAATTATGTGAATCTGCTGCGGGAAGTGGGCACCCATTTCAGCGTGAACCACATGCTGGCGGCGGAATGCTACAAAAAACGCTGGGACAAAGGCCTGACCTTCTTTGAATTCAACTATATGATCATGCAGGCGTACGATTTTTACACGCTGCACAAGAATTACAACTGCGTGCTGCAGATGGGCGGCGACGACCAGTGGTCCAACATGCTGGCGGGCGTGGAACTGATCCGCCGCAAGGACCAGAAGCCGGCATTCTGCATTACCTGCAAGCTGCTCACCACCAGCGACGGCCGCAAGATGGGCAAGACGGAAAAAGGCGCCCTGTGGCTGGACGCGGAAAAATGCTCGCCCTATGATTTCTATCAGTACTGGCGCAACGTGGACGACGCCGACGTAGAAAAATGCCTGGCGCTGCTAACCTTCCTGCCGATGGATGAAGTCCGCCGGTTAGGCGCTTACAAAGACGAAAAGATCAACGAAGCGAAAAAGGTGCTGGCCTACGAAGTAACGAAGCTGATCCACGGCCAGGCAGAAGCGGACAAAGCGGTGAAAGCAACGGAAGCGTTGTTCGGCGGCGGCGCAGACCTGGAGCATGTGCCTACGCTGGAAATCACCGAGGCAGAGAAGACCGCAAAGCTGGTAGACGTGCTGACGGCGCAGAAAGTGTTCAGCAGCAAACGGGAAGCGCGGCAGATGATTGCCCAGCGCGGCCTGTACCTGAACAACGAAGCGGTGGAAGACGCGGAATTCGCATTGACGCCGGAGCTTTTTGGATCAGACGGCGGCGTGCTGATCCGCAAAGGCAAGAAGAAATACTTCCGCATTGTAGTTAAATAACTGTATTTTACCGTTACAGGCAATCTGAACCTGATTTAAATATATAATAATTTTATTTTAAATATATAATAATTCAGAAAAAACGAGGGGAAACGCATGCTACGTGCGTTTCCTTTTTGTCAGCAGTGAGGCATTATGAACAATTCTCTTTCACTCAGCAAATTAATACCGGTAAGCCTGGTTTTGTTTTCTTCATTCTTTGGCGCGGGCAACTTGCTGTTTCCGCCGCTGTTCGGCTATCTGTCCGGCAGCAACCTGAATATTGCCACGCTGGGTTTTTGCATTACCGGCGTAGGCCTGCCTATTATGGGCGTGCTGGCCATCGCTATGACCGGCGGCACCGACCTGACGGAAGTGGCAGCCCCGGTGAATATCGCCTACGCGAAGATCATCATGTTTTTATCCAGTATGGCGATTGGACCGCTCTTTGCCATTCCGCGCACGGCGGCTTTCAGCTATGAAATCGGGATCAGGCCGCTGTTCGGTACGACGGAACCCTGGCAGCTGGCGGTGTATTCGGCGCTGTATTTTGCTTTCAGCTATTATGTGGCTAACAATCCCTCCAAGGTGTTGAACTGGCTGGGCAAGGTGCTGACCCCTGCGCTGCTGGCGTGCCTTGCTGTTTTATTTGTAAAAGTGCTGCTGGCCCCGTCCTTTGCACCGGGCGCGCCCCAGGACGCGTACCTGCATGCGCCCTTCCTGAAGGGCTTCCAGGAAGGCTATAACACCATGGATCTTTTGGCTTCGTTCCTGTTCGGCGCGACGACGCTGACTACAATTAAAACGCTGGGCATCGACGGCAAGAAGAATCTGATTCGGACCTGCCTGTGGGCCGGCATCATCGCCGCGGCGCTGCTTGCGTTCATCTATTACTTTTTAGGTTATGCGGGCGCTGAAGCGCACCGTTATCTGTCCGGCGAATTTCCCAACGGCGCGGGCATTTTGATAGCGACAGCCCAGGAGTATTTAGGCGCAGAAGGTACCGGCATCCTGTCGGCGATCATCATTCTGGCCTGCCTGACCACCAGCATCGGCCTGATTGCCGCGATTTCCGATTATTTCCATATCCTGTTCAACGGCAGGCTTTCCAAAAAGCTGCTGGGCGTGCTGATTGCGCTGCTCAGCTTTTCCCTTTCCAACTTCGGACTGGACATGATCATCAAGATGGCGATTCCGATCCTCTGCTTCCTGTATCCGGTGATGATCGCGCTGGCCATGCTGAACGTGTTCGGCTTCGGCGGCAACAAGCGCGTGTTCCGCTGCACCATGTGGATCGTGACGCTGTTTGCCGTATTTGAAGGCATGAAAGCAGCTTCTGTCCCGGTTCCCATGGAAGAAATGCTGCGGTTGGTACCGTTATATTCGGAAGGCTTTGGCTGGTTTACCGTTGCGGTGATGGGTGCGGCAACCGGCATCATTTGGGACAAACTGAAAAATTAAAGAAATTAGTTCAAAAAAGTACTGGAAATTCTATACTAACAGGTGTATAATAGCTTCTGTAAATCAAATATGCTCGGATAGCTCAGTTGGTTAGAGTGCTGCCCTCACATGGCAGAGGTCCTGGGTTCGAGCCCCAGTCCGAGTACCAGAAAAAATGTCCCCGAAGCCTGATAAATACTGGCTTCGGGGTTCTTTTCGTTTTGTGTGAAATTTATGCACGAAAAAGGCATTTTTGAGCGTTTTATAACGGAATAGGTACAAAAATGGGTACAAAAAAAGGCCTAAAAATACCGCCCGGACTGTTCAGGTCCGAGCGGCGTTTTTACTTTGCAATCTTAATTTCTGCAGGGACAGGCTTCTGTTTCTCTTTCTTCTTCTTTTGGAACTGTTCTATCAGCCGTTTGTTGTAGCCAGGCATGGCGTGGCCGTACATGTTCAGCGTGGTAGTGGCGTTGGAGTGGCCGAGGATCCGCGACACCTCCAATACAGGGATTCCCTTGGCCAAGGCCGTGGTGGCGAAGGTGTGCCGGAAGGCGTGGATATGCTTCAGTTCAATGCCGGCCTCTTCACAAATTTCTACCCAGTCTCTCCGGATGTTATTGTAATTCAGGGCATTGCCGCTACGGGTCTGAAACAGATAGCCCGTCAGACGGGTCAGATTTCCTTTCTGGCGCAGTTTCCGGATGCGGTCAAGGGTTTTGTCGTAAAGGATGGGGATATAGCGATTGCCGGCCTTTGTTTTGGGTTCATTAAATTCGTTTCCTGTTCGTCCGACTTTGGTCCGGCAGATGTGGATCTCCCGTTTTTCAAAATCAATGTCCTCAAACCGCAGGGCTATCAGTTCCCCGATACGCATGCCGGTAACCAGCAGCAGGTGGAAAAAGGTGGAATAGTATCGCCATTCTTTTTTTCGCAGCGTCCGGAACAGCCGGAGCAGTTCCGTAAAAGAAAAGATGGTGATCTCTTCCTGGGTGACCTTCGGGGGTTCTACGGCGTCCATGGGATTCCGGAGAATCCTCCGGGTGATAAGCGCTTTTTTGAACGCTGCCTGAAGCAGCTTGTGAATCTTGTAAATACTGGCCGGCTTCAGTTCATCCGCGTAGGAGTTATAGAGTGCCTGGATCTGGTCCGCGGTAATCTGATCCAGCGGCAGCGCATAGATAGGCAGCAGCTTTTTGGCAGTGTACTTTGTCCGTTCAAATGTCTGCGGACGGTATTTCGGTTTCAGGTACACCTTCATGAATTCGATGATCCACTGGCCCACGGACATGTTGGACATCGGCACCAGCATACCGGATTCCTTTTGGGCCCGGACGTATTTTACAAAGTTCTTTGCTTCCTTTTCTCCTTCCTTGGAGTTCGGGAACCGCTTCCGCCGGGCTCTTCCGTTCTCATAATACTTCACCGTGGTGTAAGAATACTTTCCGATTTTTTCTTTAAAAATGGAGCAATCGCCATACATAAATAAAAACCTCCTTTGTACGGGAGGCCTGCCTGTGCTATAATAAAAGGGCAGACTGCTCCCGTATTTGCTGTATGTGGGTGTTTGCATCGACCGTCCGGGGTAGGAGCCGGGCGGTCAATTTTATTTTTTCATGTAAATTTTCCATATATCAAGTTCGTTGTCGCTTAAAGCTAAAGCAAATTGCCAGCCATTACGAAGCTCACAAAACACAACATGTTTTTTCACCGTGGAACTGCTCCCGCCTAAAACAGCGCCGACAGCTGCCCCAAGAACTCCGCCGGCAAGATAACCGGCCAGTCCCCAGGTTAAACTGTAATCAGAGGATTTTTTTTCAGAAGTAACAACTTCATACCGTTTGATGTGGCTTGATATAAATCTTTTTTTTGTATAAGACCCTTCGTTGTAGTCAGTATAATGAATTACAAAATCATAGCCATCAGGTCCAGGAGGCGTAATCTTATGAATTCGTACATGGGGATCCTTGATACCGCCTAAATACTCAGCCATGATATTTCCTTTCTGCCGCCCTTTGGAGCGGTCTTTCTTAATTCCCAAACGTTTGGGAATATCGAGATTCCAGTTTGGAATCTTGAAATTTGCAGTGCCAATTTGGCACTGCAAACCTTATAACTATCTTTTCTGCATTTCCGTGAAGTCGCAATTTGCGACTTTAAAAAATCTTAATTTTATTTTATACTGTTCAGCTTTTGCAAGAGTTCCTTCCTTCCATCTTCGAACAGTGACAAGCCAAAGCACGTTTTGCCAGCGTCCTTCAGTGAAGCGCCAATGTGATAAACCGTCTTTCTGTCCAAAATAAGGAAACGGTCATGGAACAGCTTTGTATATTTTACCGTCAGCTGCGGGTACTGGGTATTAAACGTGCTGATATCCTGTGCTGTCAATTTTGTGTTTGCGTGCGTGAAAATGGTCACGTTAACACCGGATTGCTTCTTAGACAGGATGTCCAATGTTTTTTCATCAACATACCCATCAACCAGAATAATTTCCTTTGCAGCCTTCCGGATCAGGCTGGCCAGCAGGCTGAACGCATCATAGATCTGTCCGTCAAAAAACAGCTTCTGGTTACGTTCTTTATGGTCGCTGATATAATCAAAAATCTGTTCAAATTTCTTGTCTGCTTCCAGTTGCTTTAGTTCTATTTTGCTGACCCTGTCTAACAGAAAAGCGTTATTGGCGATGAAATGACGCATTTCCCGGAATGCACGCATGATAAAAATGCTTTGCTGAACAGCAAGGGGACCGCGTAGAACCGTGGAAAGCATGTAAATTCCTTGCTCAGTGAATGCAAAGGGCGGTTTCTTGACGTGCAACCCACGTTTATTGCCGCTTTCGTTTAAAGTCACAATTTGTGATTTTAAACGATCAGGTACTTCGTCAAATGTTAATTGGAACATAAAGTCTTCAGGGAAACGATCAATATTGCGCTTGACCTGTTGATTCAGTTTCCTAACTTCGTAACCGTAAAGTTCTGCCAGGTCACTGTCCAACATAACCTGCTTCTCCCGGATAGTGTAAATCAGGTTCTTTATATCCTGATTCTCTATTGCCGGAAGGGCAGGGGATACTTCTTTGGTTTTTGCTTTCTTTGAAGGCTTTCGGGACGTTGCAACTTCTGGTTCCGGAGTCTGGTTCTCTTGCTCCTGTTGATTCTCTTTGTCAAAATCAAAGAAAAAGAAAAACATAAATAATTTCCTTTCCTGCCTCTCTTCAGAGCAGTCTTTTTTATTTACAACCAGTAATAATAATCAGTAGGGATGCCGTTTCGGGCCACTACACGGATGACAAAATTTGCATTCTTGAACGATTTGTTACAGGAAATTGAACTAAGCGGTCCCCTTTTTTAAGGCAGGCTCTTCCGGTTCCGTATATTGCGGCATTTGGGTAAATCCTTTTACGGTGGCAGCGGCTACCGTCTGTCCTGCTGGGTTTAGCTTTCGGAAATCGGTAAGCAGGTCTTTTTCAATATCCAATAAGTGATTAGAAATGACCGTAGGCGGGAACAGGTCATTGATACTAATGCCAAATAAAGAAGCCATCATAAATAATTGATCCTGCAATGGTTCTGATACACCATTTTCCCAACCTGATACAGTATTGAATTTGACTCCGAGCCTATCACCTAGGTCTTTTTGCGTCCACCCCATGAGCTTTCTGTATTCTCGTATTTTTTTGGAACTGTATGCCCGGACATTAACATCGTATTTTTTCATGACGCAACATTCCTTTCTTGGTAATTCTAAGATACACGAAAAAAACATCATAGTCAAGAAGAAAATTTCGCAAAACACGAAAAATAATTCTTGACAAGAATTTGAACTTCGAGTATCATGAAGAGAAAAGGAAGGGAGGAAGAAATAATGACACAGCCATTAGAAACGATTAGACGTGGTGCCGGAGAAAGCCAAAAATTCATTGCGGGCCTGATAGGCGTTGATGTTCGCACATATCAGAACAAAGAAAAAGGCATTACGCAATTTAAACAAAGTGAGATGTTTATTATTGCGCGGCACTATAATCGTCCTATTGACGAAATTTTTTCGCCTTTAAACTTCGAGAAACACGAAGATTAAAGGCGAGGTTGTTGGGAAAGCGGGGTAAAGCAACAATGATGATCCGTTTTACAAAGGAAGAAATGGAAGACCTTGATAAAAAGGATTATGCACTTTGGGTCTATATCAACAAAACGGAAAACCGGCTCAAGTGCCTGATTAAAATTAAAG